>DASPJI010000867.1:0-13935 GCA_035628695.1 Thermoanaerobaculia bacterium
GGCTGGGGACGAGCCTGCAGACGCTGATCGCCGCCGCCGTCGCCGATCCCGAAGCGCCGGTGGCCGACCTGCCGCTGCTCGGCGAGCCCGAGCGGCACCAGGTCGTGCTGGAGTGGAACCCTCTCCGCACCCTCCGCGTCACGGAGGGGGACGGGCCCTGCATCCAGGACCTGGTGCGGCGGCAGGCCGCGCGCACGCCGGAGGCGGTGGCGGCAGTCTACGGCGATCGTCATCTCACCTACGGCGAGCTCGTGTGGCGGGCCGGCGCGTTGGCGCGTCGCCTGCGCCGGTTGGGGGTCGGCCCCGAGGTGCGGGTCGGGGTCTGCCTCGAGAGATCGCTCGAGACCGTGGTCGGGCTCCTGGGCGTCCTCGAAGCGGGAGGCGCCTACCTGCCGCTCGATCCGACCTATCCGCAGGAGCGCCTGGCGTTCATGATCGAGGACGGCAGGATCGCGGCGCTGCTGACTCAGCCGTCGCTCCGGGATGTCCTGCCGCCGCACGCCCTGCCGGTGGTCGATCTGCGGCCGGAGGGCGGCGGCGCGGGCCGCGACGTACCTCGGTATCCACATCACGGCGCGACCGGCGAGAACCTGGCTTATGTGATGTACACCTCGGGCTCGACCGGGCGCCCGAAGGGTGTCTGCATCCCGCACCGGGCCCTCCACTGGTTCGTCACCACGCTGGGCTATGTCGAGCCGGGTCCAGCGGACCGCGTGGCGCAGGGATCGACGCACACCTTCGACGCCGCCACCTTCGAGCTCTTCGGCGCCCTGGTGAACGGCGCGCGGCTGGTGGGGATCCCGAAGGAGGTCATGATCTCGCCGCGCGAGCTGGCGGCGCGGCTGGAGGAGGAGGGGATCTCGGTCCTCTATCTCACCGCCGCGCTCTTCATGCAGACGGTGAGCGAGGCCCCTGCGGCCTTCCAGCCCCTGCGGCGGCTGCTGGTCGGCGGCGAGGCCGTGGACACCGCCTTCTTTCGGCGGGCGCTGGAGAGCGGCCCGCCGGAGCGCCTGCTCTACCTCTACGGCCCGACCGAGACCACGGTCTTCTCGAGCTGGTACGAGGTCGCGCTGGACACCCTGGCAGACAGGGTCTCCGTGGGCCGGCCGATCGCGGACGCGCCGCACTATCTCCTCGATGCCGGGCTCCGGCCGGTGCCGGTCGGCGCCTTCGGCGAGGCCTACATCGCCGGCGGTGGGCTGGCGCGAGGGTACCTCGACCGGCCGGACCTGACCGCCGAGCGGTTCGTGCCGAGCCCGTTCTCCGGCCTCGTCGACGAGCCGGGGGCACGGATGTATTGGACCGGCGACCTGATGCGCTACCGGCCGGACGGCAACCTGGAGTTTGGCCGCCGGGTCGACGATCAGGTGAAGATCCGCGGTTTCCGTATCGAGCCGCGGGAGATCGAGACGGTGCTGCTGCAGCACCCGCAAGTGGCCAAGGCCCTGGTGATCGTGCGCGAGGACGCGCCGGGGGACAAGCGTCTGGTGGCCTATGTCGTGGCGCCGGACGACCAGACGCCGGCGGCCGGCGCGCTACGCGAATTTCTGCGCGAGCGCCTGCCCGACTACATGGTGCCCGCGGCCTTCGTGCCGCTCGCGGCACTGCCCCTCTTCCCGCACGGCAAGGTGGACCGCCGCGCGCTGCCGGCGCCGCCGACGGCGGACGTGGCGCCCGAGGCCGGCGAGAGCTTCGCAACCCCCCGCACCATGACGGAGGAGCTGCTGGCCGGGATCTGGGCCGAGGTCCTGGGGATGGAGAAGGTCGGACTGCGCGACGACTTCTTCGAGCTGGGTGGGCATTCGTTGCTGGCAACGCAGGTGGTATCACGGCTGCGCAGCGTGTTCCAGATCGAGCTGCCCCTGCGTGAGCTGTTCGAGGAGCCCACGGTGGCCGGTCTGGCTATCCGAGTGGACAGGGCGATACGGGCGGGAGCCGGGCTGTTGGCGCCGCCCCTCGTGCCGGTAGCGCGGCAAGGAGCGCTACCGCTGTCGTTCGCCCAGCAGCGGCTCTGGTTCCTCGACCAACTGACGCCGAACGGCTCGGCCTACAACATCCCGGTCGCACTGCGCGTTCAGGGCGCTCTCGATATCGGCGTGCTGCGGCGCAGCCTGGCGGAGATCGTGCGCCGTCACGAAGCGCTACGCACGGTGTTCGCGGCGCACGACGGTACGCCGGTGCAGGCGATCGAGCCGCCTTCCGACCCTGCGCTGTTGGTTGTGGACTTGTCGGGCTTGGAGGAGGGGCACCGCGAGTGGTTGAGCCATGAGCTGGCGGGACAGGAGGCGGGACGCCCCTTCGATCTGTCGCGCGGTCCGCTGCTGCGGGCCGTGGTGGTGCATCTGGCCGAAGCGAGCCATCTGGCGCTGCTGACGATGCATCACATCGTCAGCGACGGCTGGTCGATGGGCATCCTGGTGCGGGAGGTCTCGGCGCTGTATCAGGCCTATGCAGCGCAACGTCCGTCGCCGCTGTCCGAGCTGCCGGTGCAGTACGCCGACTACGCGGTGTGGCAACGCTCCTGGCTGCAAGGCGAGGTGCTGGAAAACGAGCTCGTCTACTGGCGCCGCCAACTTGCCGGCCTGCCGCCGCTGCTGGAGCTGCCGACCGATCGGCCGCGGCCGCAGGTGCAGAGCTTCCGTGGCGCGGCGCGGGAGGTGCGGTTGTCGCCGGCGCTGACCCGGCAGGTGCGGGCGCTCGCCCGGCGCGAAGGGGCGACGGTGTTCATGGCTATCCTCGCCGCCTTCCAGGCGCTCCTCGCGCGCTACAGTGGCCAGCACGATCTGGCGGTAGGCACGCCGATCGCCGGCCGCAACCGCCTGGAGACCGAAGAGCTGATCGGGTTCTTCGTCAACACGCTGGTGCTGCGCGGCAATGTTGCGCCTGGACGGTCGTTCGGCGAGCTGTTGAGGCGGCTGCTCGAGACGGCGCTCGCCGCTCACATGCATCAGGACGTGCCGTTCGAAAAGCTGGTGGAGGAGCTGACGCCGGAGCGCAACCTCGCCTATTCGCCGCTTTTCCAGGTGATGTTCGTGCTGCAGAACGCGCCGCAGGAGAGCCTCGAGATGGGAGAGCTGCGGGTGCGGTCGATCGGGGCTGCCATCGCGTTCACGAAATTCGATCTCACGCTGACGCTCGCCGAAACTGACGATCTGTTGGACGGTTTCCTCGGCTTCAGCACCGACCTGTTCGATGCCCCGACGATCGATCGCCTGCTCCGTCATTTCGAGCAGCTCTTTACGGCCGCCCTGGACGCAGTGTCTGCGCCTGTGGAGGAGCTGCCGCTGCTGAGCCAAGCCGAGAGCCGGCAGCTCCTGATCGAATGGAACGCTCTCCAGCCCCCGTTCGCGGTGCCGGCGCTCGGCGTTCACGAGATCTTCGAGCAGCGGACCGCGGAGCTCGCCGATCGGGTGGCCGTGGTCCATGGTGGCGAGCAGCTCTCCTTCGCTGCCCTGAACGGGCTTGCGAACCGTCTGGCGGGCCGACTGCGCCGGTCGGGCGTGGGCACGGAGTCGTACGTCGCCCTCGTCATGGAGCGCGGCGTCGAGGTGGTGATCGGTCTGCTCGCGGCGCTCAAGGCGGGCGCCGCCTTCGTCATTGTCGATCCGGCCCAGCCTGCCTCGCGCCTCGCGCAGACGCTCGCCGATGCCGCGCCGAAGGCGGTTCTGACCCGCGGCGCTGCCGCCGCGAGCCTCTCCCTTCACGGTGCGGCGGTGTTCCGTCTGGACGGTCCTCTGGACGACAGCGAGAGCGGCGAGGACCTCGGGCTGCCGGTCGTGCCCGGCCAACTGGCCTATGGGATCTATACCTCGGGGAGCACCGGAGCTCCCAAGTGCGTTGTCTTGCGTCACGACGCGGTGGTGAACCTGCTGTTGGCCCTGGAAAGAGAGATCTATGCTGGCGCGGCTCCGGACCTGCGGGTCGCCGTCAACACATCGCTCCATTTCGACGGCTCGATGAAGCAGATCATCCAACTGCTCTCCGGGCGCAGTCTAGACATCGTGCCCGAGGAGATCCGCACCGACCCCGAGGTCTTGCGCGCGCACCTCGCGGCCCATCAGCTCGACGTGCTCGACTGTACGCCGTCACAACTGCGCGCTCTGCTCGAGGCCGGTCTGGGTCGCGATGGGGAGGTGGCGCCCGGCCGGGTCCTGGTCGGCGGCGAGGCGATCGAGGCGCCGCTGTGGGAACGCCTGAGCGCGCTGGCCGGCACGCGGTTCTTCAATGTCTATGGGCCGAGCGAGTGCACGGTGGACACCACGGTGCGGCGGATCACGCCGGATGCGCCGAGGCCAGTGTTGGGCCGGCCGATTGCCAATGTGGGGGTCCAGGTGCTCGGCCCGGCGTCGATGCCGGTGCCCGGCGGGGTGCCCGGGGAGCTCTGCGTGAGCGGCGCGGGTCTGGCGCGTGGCTATCTGGGGAGGCCGGAGCTGACCGCGGAGCGGTTCGTGCCGGATTTCTGGGGCGGCGTGCCCGGGGCGCGGCTGTACCGTACGGGCGATCTCGTGCGCTGGACGGCCGGCGGCGAGCTCGAGTATCTGGGCCGCATCGACCATCAGGTCAAGGTGCGCGGGTTCCGCATCGAGCTGGGAGAGATCGAGGCGGCGCTGGCGCGGCTCGCCGGTGTGCGCGAGGCGGTGGTCGTGACGCGCGAAGAGGTCTCCGGCGACCGGCGCCTGGTGGCCTATGTGGTGGGGGCGCCGGAGGGCGGAGCGTGGCGCGAGCAGTTGGCCAAGAGGCTGCCGGAGTACATGGTGCCGTCGGCGCTGGTGATGCTGGAAGCGATGCCTCTCACGCCGAATGGCAAGGTCGACCGGCGGGCGCTGCCGGCGCCGGAGTGGCGGCCCGCGGAAGGGCACTTGGCGCCGCGTACGACGGTCGAGGAGCTGCTGGCGGGCATCTGGTCCGAGGTGCTGGGCGTGGAGCGGCCGGGAGTGGAGGACAACTTCTTCGAGCTGGGCGGTCACTCGCTGCTGGCGACGCGGGTGATGTCGCGGCTGCGCAGCGCGTTCCAGGTCGAGCTGCCCCTGCGTGAGCTGTTCGAGGAGCCCACGCTGGCCGGTCTGGCCGTCCGGGTGGAGAGCGCGCTGCGGGTGGGAGCCGGGCTGCTGGCGCCGCCGCTCGTGCCGCTCGCTCCGGTCGAGCGGCAAGGAGCGTTGCCGCTGTCGTTTGCCCAGCAGCGTCTCTGGTTCCTCGACCAGTTCGCGCCGAACGGCTCGGCCTACAACCTGCCGGTCGCGTTGCGCGTGCAGGGCGCGCTCGACGTCGGCGTGCTGCGGCGCAGCCTCGAGGAGATCGAGCGCCGCCACGAGGCGTTGCGCACCGTGTTCATCGCGCACGAAGGGGAGCTGGCGCAGGTGATCAAGCCGGCTCTTGAGTTCGTGTTGCCGGTGGTGGATCTGTCGGGCTTGGCGGAGGGGCAGCGCGAGCGGCTGGGAAGCGAGCTGGTAGGCCAGGACGCGGCGAGGCCGTTCGATCTGGCGCGTGGCCCTCTGTTGCGAGCGAGAGTCGTGCGGATGGCGGAGCATGACCACTTCGTGCTGCTGACCATGCACCACATCCTCAGCGACGGCTGGTCGATGGAGATCCTGGTGCGGGAGGTGACGGCCCTCTACGTGTCGCTCACGAGAGGGACGCCCGTCTCCCTGCCGGAGCTGCCGGTGCAGTACGCCGACTACGCGGTGTGGCAGCGGAGCTGGCTGCAAGGAGAGGTCCTGGCGCGCGAGATCCACCACTGGCGCGGACGGCTCGCGGGAGCGCCCCCCTTGCTGGAGCTGCCGGCGGACCGCCCCCGTCCCGCCGTGCAGAGCCAGCGCGGCGCGGGACACACCTTCAGGCTGCCGGATCCTCTCTCCGAGCGCCTCCGCGCCCTGTCGCGACAGCGGGGCTCGACGCTGTTCATGACGCTTCTGGCGGGCTTCCAGGCGCTGCTGGCGCGCTCTACGGGGCAGCCGATCATCCTGGTGAGCACGCCGGTGGCGGGCCGCAACCACCTGGCGCTTGAAGGCCTGATCGGCTTCTTTGTCAACATGCTGGTGCTGCGGGCCGACGTTGCCGGGGAGCTGTCGTTCGCGGATCTGCTGGCACAGGTCCGGGAGACGGTGCTGGCGGCGCATGCGCACCAGGACCTGCCGTTCGAGAAGCTGGTCGAGGAGCTGGAGCCGGAGCGCAGCCTCTCCCACGCGCCGCTCGCTCAGGTGACCTTCCTGCTGCAGAACCGGCCGCGGGCGGAGCTGGCGATCGAGAATCTGCGGCTGGATGCAGTCGAGACCTCGACCGCGACGGCGAAGCTCGACCTCACCCTTGCCCTGACGGAGACCGGCAGCGGCTTTGCGGGCGCCCTCGAGTACAGCACGGACCTCTTCGACGGCTCGACGGTGGCGCGGCTTGCGGAGCGCTACCGGTCGCTCCTGGAAGACGCCGTGGCCCAGCCGGGGCGGCCCGTCGCGGATCTGGCTCAGCTGGCCGGAGGGGAGCGGCACCAAGTGCTCTGGGAATGGAGGGGTGGGGCCGAGGCGCCGCCGCCGGGTCTGCCGGTCCATGCGCTCTTCGAGGAGCAGGCGGCGCTGCGGCCGGCAGAGCCGGCGCTGGTCTGGGACGGCGGCTCACTCTCGTATGGGGAGCTCGACCGCCGCGCCGACGCTCTCGCCGATCACCTGCGCGGGCTGGGAGTGGGCCCGGAGGTGGCGGTGGCCTTCTGCCTCGAGCGCTCGCCGGAGTTGGTGGTGACGACCCTCGCCATCCTCAAGGCGGGCGGCGCCTACGTCCCTCTGGACCCGGGGGCGCCGGCGGAGTGGCTCGCCTGGGTGCTCTCCGACGTCCAGGCGCCGGTCCTCGTCACCCGACGGACGCTCCGCGACAGGGTGCCGGAGAGCAGCGCCTACGTCGTGCTGCTCGATGAGCTGCCCGCGACGGCGGCGACGGCGGCACCGGCGCGCCGGAGCGACCAAACCGGCCGGACCGGCGGCGACAGTCTGGCCTATGTCATGTACACCTCGGGCTCCACCGGCCGGCCCAAGGGGGTGGCCGTGGTCCACCGCGCGGTGGTCCGCCTGATCCGGGGAGAGTTCGCACGCTTCGGCCCCGGGGAGACCTGGCTCCAACTCGCGCCGGTGTGGTTCGACGCGGCGACGCTCGAGATCTGGGGCGCTCTGGCGAATGGCGCCCAGCTGGCCATCCCTCCCGCCGGTGCCCTCTCGTTGGCCGAGATCGGCGAGGCCCTGGGGCGCTTCGGTGTTACTACGCTCTGGCTCACCGCCGGCCTCTTCCGCCAGATGGTCGATGAGCGGCCGGCGGACCTCGGGGGGCTGCGCCAGCTCCTCGCCGGTGGCGATGTGCTGTCCCCGGCCCACGTCCGGCGGTGGCTCGAGATGGTTCCGGGAGGCGTCCTCATCAACGGCTATGGCCCGACGGAGAACACGACGTTCACCGCCTGTGGCCCGTTGGCCGGCGGGGGCGAGGTCGGGTGGACTGTGCCGCTGGGCCGGCCCATCACTCACACCCGCGTCCGCATACTGGACGGCGCGCTCGCGCCGGTGCCGGTGGGCGTCGCCGGCGAGCTCTTCGCAGGCGGGGAGGGACTCGCCCGCTGCTATCTCGGACGGCCGGAGCTGACGGCGGAGAGGTTCATCCCGGATCCGCTGGGGGAGCCGGGCGCGCGCCTCTACCGCACCGGCGACCGGGCGCGCTGGCTGGCCGATGGCCGGCTGGACTTCCTGGGGCGTGTCGACCGTCAGGTCAAGATCCGCGGCTTCCGCGTCGAGCCCGGGGAGGTGGAGGCGGTCCTCGGCCGCCATCCGGCGGTGCGCGAGGCGGCGGTGGTGGTGCGCGAGGACCGCACCGGCGACCGCCGGCTGGCAGCATTCGTAGTGCCGGCCACGAGCTCCCGGCAACTCACCGAAGAGCTGCTCGACCACCTGCGCCAGGTGCTCCCGCCGTACCTGGTGCCGTCGTCTCTTGTCGTCCTGCCCGAGCTCCCATTGAACTCCAACGGCAAGGTGGACCGGGGGGCGCTGCTGGCGATGCGGGCCGACCTGACGTCCCACGGCGCCGAGGAGGAGCAGGGCCTCCTCACGGCGGCCGAAGCGGTGATGGCCGAAATCTGGGCCGAGGTCCTGGGGCTCGAACAGGTGAGTCCGGACGCCAGCTTCTTCGACCTCGGCGGCCATTCGCTGCTGGCGACGCAGGTGATCTCGCGGGTGCGCAAAGTATTCGAGGTCGAGCTGCCGATGAGCGCTGTCTTCGAGGACGACAATGTCAGGGCGCTGGCGGCGCGCGTCGACGACATCCGCCGAGCCGAGCGAGGCGTGCGCCTGCCCGACATCACGCCGGCCGACCGGAGCGACCGGACCCTGGTAATCCCGCTCTCCTTCGCGCAGCAGCGGCTCTGGTTCCTGGATCAGTTGGTGCCGAACAGCTCCACCTACAACGTGCCAGTCGCCTGGCACCTGTCCGGGCGCCTCCGTCTCTCCTCGCTCGCCGCGAGCCTGACCGAGGTGGTCCGCCGGCACGAGACCCTGCGCACCACGTTCCATCCGTCGTCCGCAGGCCCCTTCCAGGAGATCGCGCCGCCGGCCCCCGTCTCTGTCCCTGTGGTGGACTTGCGAGCGCTGGCGCCGGTGGTCCGGGATGCCGAGGCGGCGCGGCTGATGGCGGCCGAGGCGCGACGGCCGTTCGATCTGCGGCGGGGGCCGCTCCTGCGCTCGACCCTGTTGTACCTGGAGAGAGAGCAGGCCCTGGCGCTCCTCACCCTGCATCACATCATCAGCGACGGCTGGTCATTGGGGGTGCTGGGCCGCGAGGTCTCCACCCTGGAGGAGGTCTTCGCTCAGGGCCTGCCGTCGCCGCTGCCCGAGCTGCCCATCCAGTATGCCGATTTCGCCATCTGGCAGCGCCGGGTCTTCTCGGAAGGGGCGCTGGCGACCGAGGTCGAGTACTGGCGGGAGCAGCTCCGCGGCGCCCCGCCGATCGCCGACCTGCCGCTGGACCACCCCCGGCCGAAGGACTTGGCCGACGACGGAGCGGTCCTCGCCCACACCTTGCCCGTCGGGCTTTCTGCCGCGCTCCGGGCGTTCGGCAGGAGACAGGGGGCCACCTCGTTCATCACTCTCCTGGCCGGCTTCCAGGCGCTGCTCGGCCGGTATGCGGCAGAGCCGGACGTCGTCGTCGGGACTCCGGTGGCGGGGCGGACCCATCTGGAGATCGAAGGGCTGATCGGGTTCTTCGTCAATACGCTGGTGTTGCGGACCCGGATGGAAGACGGCCCATGCTTCGAGGAGCTCGTGCGGCGGGTGCGCCACACGACGCTCGAGGCCCACGCGCATCAGGACGTACCCTTCGAGGAGCTCGTCGAAAAGCTCCAGCCGGAGCGCAGCCTGGCGGTGTCGCCGCTCTTCCAGGTGATGTTCGACGTGAAGACCTATACCGGATGGCGTGCGGGCCTGCAGGGTCTGCGGGCGACGATGGCGGGTGTCGCGAGCCAGACCGCGAAATTCGATCTCAACCTGAATGTCCTGGATCTGAAGGATGGTCTGCATCTCGCCCTGGAGTACCGGGCGGACCTGTTCGATGCCACCACGGCGTGGCGCCTGCTGAATCATCTGGAAAGGCTCCTCCAGGGCGCGATCGCCGATCCGGGGGGACGGCTTCCGGAGCTGCCGCTCCTGTCAGAGGCCGAGCGGGCGCAGTTGCTGGAATGGAACGATACCCGGCGGTCGTACATCCTGGAGCGCTGCCTGCACGAGCTGGTCGAGGAGCAGGCGCGGCTCGCTCCAGACCAGACGGCCATCGTCTGGCGCGACGGCGCGGTGAGCTATGGGGAGCTGGAGCGCCGGGCCAACCGGCTGGCCCATGAGCTGCGCGATCTGGGCATCGGTCCGGAAGACCGGGTGGGCCTGATGCTGCGGCGTTCGCCAGCCATGGTCGTGGGGATCCTGGGCATCCTCAAGGCCGGTGGCGCTTACGTCCCGCTCGACCCGTCCTACCCCGACGAGCGTCTCGCGTACATGATCGACGACGCGGAGCTCTCCGTCGTGGTCACCGAGACGGGGGCGTCCTCGGTGGCGCAGGCGAGCGGAGCTACGGTCCTCGACCTGGATCGCGAGCGACAGCGGATCGCGCGCCGGAGCGAGGAGGCACCCGCTCCGCGGGCGGTCGCCGGCAATCTCGCCTATGTGATCTACACGTCCGGCTCCACGGGCCGGCCGAAAGGGGTCATGGTCCCCCATCGGGGCGTGGCCAACCGGCTGCTCTGGGCCCAGGAGGTCTACCGGCTCGACGAGCAGGATGCCGTCCTCCAGAAGGCGTCGTTCAGTTTCGACTTCTCGGTCTGGGAGTGCTTCGCGCCGCTCCTCGCCGGTGCGCGGCTGGTGCTGGCCGAGCCGGGCCGGCAGGGGGACGGCGCGTACCTGATCCGCACCATTCAGGAGCACGGCGTCACCTTCGTCCACTTTGTCCCCTCCATGCTGGCGGTATTCCTGGCCGAGGAGGGGGTGGAGGAGTGCGTGTCGTTGCGGCAGGTCTTCTCGGGCGGGGAGGCGCTCACCCCCGAGCTGCGGGACCGGGCTCTGATGCGCCTCCCGGCTCCCCTGGACAACCAGTACGGCCCGACGGAGATCTCGATCGACACCACGCGCTGGGTCTGCGCGCCGGGGCCGGACCCCTACCGCCTGCCGGTCGGCCATCCCATCGCGAACAGCCGTCTGTATGTCGTGGACCGGGAGCTGCGGCCCGTGGCGGTCGGCCTGCACGGCGAGCTGCTGGTGGGTGGGACCGGTGTGACGCGAGGCTATTTGCGCCGGCCGGATCTCACCGCCGAAAGGTTCGTACCCGATCCGTTCGCGGAGGAAGCCGGCGCGCGTCTGTACCGGACGGGTGATCTGGCGCGCCGCTTGACGGATGGCACTGTGGAGTTCCGGGGGCGCGTCGATCACCAGGTCAAGCTGCGCGGATTCCGGATCGAGCTCGGCGAGATCGAGTCGACCCTGGCCGAATATCCCCTGGTGCGGGACGCCGTCGCGATCGTGCGGGAGGACGTCCCGGGCGACCCACGGCTGGTGGCCTATCTCGTAGCGGACGAAGGGGCCGCTCCAAGGGCGCCGGAGCTGCGCGGCTTCCTGCAGGAGCTCCTTCCGGAGTACATGATCCCGTCCGCATTCGTCGTGCTGGAGGCGTTTCCGCGCACGCCCGCCGGCAAGGTGGACCGCCGGGCTCTGCCGGCCCCGGAGAGGACGCTCGCGCAGTCCTCGGCCCTCTATGTCGCGCCGCGCACCCCCCTGGAGGGGGTGCTGGCGCAGGTCTGGGCGGAGCTGCTGCAGGCCGAGCGGGTGGGGATTCACGACAACTTCTTCGAGCTTGGCGGTCATTCGCTCCTCGCCACCCAGGTGGTCTCCCGCGTCCGGAGTCTTCTGGGGATCGAGGTGCCGTTGCGCGCACTGTTCGAGCGGCCGACCCTGTCCGGCTTCGCCTATATCGTCGAGTCGGCGCGACGGAGCCTCGGCGGCTCGCAGATGCCGCCGCTCCAGCGCGTCGACCGCAGCCTCGACCTCCCGCTCTCCTTTGCCCAACAGCGGCTCTGGTTCCTCGACCAGCTCGCGCCGGGGGGAGGGGCCTACAACGTCCCCGTCGCCTTGCGGGTCGAGGGCGATCTGCACGTTGGCGTGTTGCAGTGCAGCCTGACGGAGATCGTGCGGCGTCACGAAGCGCTGCGCACGGTGTTCGCGGCGCACGACGGCACGCCGGTGCAGATCGTCGAGCCGCCTTACGAGCTGGCGCTGCCGGTGGTGGACCTGTCCGGCCTGGAGGAGGGTCGTCGCGAGCGGCTGGGAAGCGAGCTGTTGGGCCGGGAGGCGAGGAGGCCCTTCCATCTGTCGCGCGGCCCGCTGCTGCGGGCTCTAGTGGTGCGTCTGAGCGCAGAAGAGCACTTGGCACTGGTGACGATCCATCACATCGTCAGTGACGGCTGGTCGATAGGCATCCTGGTGCGCGAGGTCTCGATGCTGTACGCGTCGCTGTCGGCGAGGATGGACTCGCCGCTGCCGGAGCTGCCGGTGCAATACGCCGACTACGCGGTGTGGCAGAGGAGCTGGTTGCAGGGTGAGGTCCTGGCGCAGGATATCGACTACTGGCGCCGGCAGCTCGCGGGTGCACCGGCGCTCCTGGAGCTGCCGACGGACCGCCCGCGCCCGGCCGTGCAGAGCTCGCGCGGCGCGGCGTGGGTCTTCCCTCTTCCCGTCGAGCTCTCAGCGGGCCTGCAGAGTCTGTCGCGCCGCCGGGGCGCGACGCTGTTCATGACGCTGTTGGCGGGGTTCCAGATGCTTCTGGCGCGCTACACCGGGCAGCAGGACGTGGTGGTGGGCACGCCGATCGCCGGCCGCAACCACGTCGAGCTCGAAGGGCTGATCGGCTTCTTCATCAACACGCTGATCTTGCGCACCGACTTGAGGGGAGAGCCGGGGTTTGAGGACCTCCTGGGCCGGGTACGCGAGACGGTGCTGTCGGCGCATACGCACCAGGAGGTGCCGTTCGAAAAGCTGGTCGAAGAGCTCGAGCCAGAGAGGAGCCTGGCGTACTCGCCGCTGTTCCAGGTGCTGTTCGCGCTGCAGAACGTGCCTCAGGAAGAGCTGTCGATCCGGGATCTGCGCCTGCGCCCGCTGGACTCGCCGGCGACGACCGCCAAGTTTGACCTGGCGATGGCGCTGAGCGAAGCGGAGGGCGAGGTGAGAGGTCTGGTGGAGTACAACACGGACCTCTTCGACGAGGTGACGATCGAGCGTCTGGCCAGGCATTTCGAACGGTTGCTCTCGGCCGTGGTGGAGGCGCCGTCGTCGCCGGTAGGGGGCTTGGCGCTGCTGAGCGCAGCCGAGCTGTCACAGCTCACCGAGTGGAGCAGCGGGACCGGCGATTCTCAGAGAGTCGGGATCTGCCTGGGAGAGCTGTTCGAGGCGCAGGTGGACCGGACGCCTGAGGCGGTGGCGCTGGTGTGGGGCGAAGAGGAGCTGCGCTATGCGGAGCTGGCGGAGCGCAGCAACCGCCTGGCACACTACCTGCGCCGGCTGGGCGTCGGTCCGGAGCGGGTGGTCGGGATCTGTCTGGAGCGGACGGCGGAGCTGGTGGTGGCGGTGCTGGGCGTCCTGAAAGCGGGAGGAGCCTACCTGCCGCTGGACCCGGCCTACCCGGCGCAGCGGCTGTCCTGGATGCTGGAAGAGTCGGCGGCCCCGGTGGTGGTGACCGAGCAACGGCTCCTGGCGAGCCTGCCGCCCGAGGCGCGGCGGGTGGTCTGCCTGGATGCCGAGCAAGCGGCGTTGTCGGCCGAGAGCGCCTCCCGCCCGCGGCCTTGGGCCGTCCCGCAGAACCTGGCCTATGTGATCTATACGTCGGGCTCGACAGGGCGGCCGAAGGGGGTGGCGATCTCCCATCGCAGTGCGTCGCTGCTGGTGCAGTGGGCCGGTGAGACCTTCGGCGCCGAAGAGCTGTCAGGGGTGCTGGCTTCGACTTCGTTGAGCTTCGACCTGTCGGTGTTCGAGCTGTTCATGCCGCTGTCGTGGGGTGGCACTGTGATCCTGGCGCCAAACGTGTTGCACCTGCCGGCTCTGCCGGCGGCGGCGCGGGTGCGCCTGATCAATACGGTGCCTTCGGCGCTGGCGGAGCTGGTGCGAGCCGAGTCGTTGCCGCCGGGTGTGAAGACGGTCAACCTCGCCGGCGAGCCGTTGGCGCGCGGTCTGGCGCAGCAGATCCTGGCGAGCGGCACCGTCGAGCGGCTGTGGAACCTGTACGGTCCGTCGGAGGACACGACATATTCGACCGCCGCGCAGGTCGAGCCCGGGGAGGAGGAGGCGTCGATCGGCCGGCCGATCCCCGGGGGGCAGTCGTGGGTGGTGGACGGCGGTCTGAGGCCGGTGCCGGTGGGAGTGGCGGGAGAGCTGCTTCTCGGGGGTA
>DASPJI010000868.1:0-8255 GCA_035628695.1 Thermoanaerobaculia bacterium
CTGCGTCTGGCTCGCCGGGGCACGACCGGCCCGATCTGGGGACCGTCTACGCCGAGCCCACTAACGACATCGAGCGCGCCATTGCCGGCCACATGCGGCAGCTCTTCGGCATCGACCGGATCGGCATCCACGACGACTTCTTCGAGCTGGGCGGCCACTCGCTCATGGCTGTCCAGCTCGTGAGCCGGTTGCGCAGCGATCTGCAGGTCGACCTCTCGCTGAGCAGTGTCTTCGAGGCGCCGACGGTGAGCCGGCTCGCCGCCAGAGTGGCCGAGCTGCGCCTGGACGGCATGGAGGACGCGGGCGACATCGAGGAGCTGCTGCGGGAGATCGAAGAGATGTCAGCGGATGACCTACGGCGCGAGATTGCGCGCGAGCTTGGCGCGGCCGGTGAGGAGGCGGCGCATGGATAAGCTGTCGCGGCGCGTCGCGGCGCTGTCGCCGGAGCAGCGGGAGCTCCTGGCTTTGCGGGCGCGGCGGGTGCTCCCGGACGTGGTGATCCCGGGCGATCCTGGGACGGCCGTACCGTCTGCGGCCGCGTCTTCCGGACCGGCGGTCTCCCTGGCACCACTGGCCGGTGGGGCCGGCAGGGCCGCCGCCCAGGAGATCCGCTTCAGTCTCCTCTTCTTTTCTGCCGCGGGGGACCGCGATGGCGAAGGCAAGTACCAGCTGCTGCTGGAGAGTGCGCGCTTCGCCGACCGCCACGGCTTCGAGGCGATCTGGACGCCGGAGCGGCACTTCCAAAAGTTCGGCGGGCTGTACCCGAACCCGGCGGTGCTCTCGGCGGCGCTGGCCATGGTCACCGAGCGCCTGGAGATCCGTGCCGGCAGTCTGGTGCTGCCGCTGCAGAACCCGATCCGGGTGGTGGAGGACTGGGCCCTTCTCGACAACCTGAGCGGCGGGCGGGTGGCGGTCTCCTTCGCCTCCGGCTGGAACCCGGTGGACTTCGCCCTGGCCCCCGAGGCCTACGAGGAGCGCCGCCGGTTGATGTTCGAGGGTATCGAGACGGTCCGCCGCATGTGGGCCGAGGGGCGGGCCCGGGTGCCGGGCGTGGGAGGGAAGGAGGTGGAGGTCGCCCTGAGGCCGCGTCCGTTGCGGCCGGAGCTGCCGGTCTGGTTGACTTCGTCGGGGACGCTCGAGACTTGGCTCAAAGCCGGGGAGATCGGCGCCAATGTCCTCTGCGCCCTCCAGGGCGAGCCCGCGGAGGACATGGCGCACCGCATCCGGCTGTATCGCCAGGCGCGGCGCGAGCACGGCCACGACCCGGGCACCGGGCGGGTGACGGTAATGCTCCATACCTATCTGGGAGACGAGCTCGCGGCCGTGCGCGAGACGGTGCGCGGCCCCATGACCGGATACCTCAGGACCTTTCTCGCTCAGGGCCGCAGCCTGGAGGGTGGGCTCTCGGGCATCGACCCGCGCCAGCTCTCCGACCGCGATCTGACCGACCTCGCCGGCGCCGTGTTCGAGCGCTTCTTCGAGGAGCGCTCGCTCCTCGGTACCCCGGAGACCTGCGAGCGTCTCCTCTCCCTCCTCCAGAGCATCGGGGTCGACGAGATCGCCTGCCTGGTGGATTTCGGCCTCGATCCCGAGGTGGTTCTGGACGGCCTAGAGCGCCTGGCAGCCCTCAAGCGGCGCCATGAGCAGGGTGCCAGCAGGGAGGAGGCGTGACGATGGATCTGTCCTCCCGTATCGCCACCCTCACACCGGATCAGCGGCGCCTGTTCAACCTGCGATTGCGCCACGTCAAACCGCAGTTGCTGAAGCTCCAGCCCATTCCACGGCGGGATGGCGACGGGCCGGCTCTCCTGAGTTACGAGCAGGAGCGGCTCTGGTTCATCCAACAGCTCTTTCCCGACGCCGCCGGCTTCAACATCAGCACCATCTTCCACTTCCGGGAGGCGCTGGACATAGCGGCCGTAGCCTCAAGCTTTGCCGAGGTGGTGCGGCGTCACGAGATCCTGCGCACCGCTTTCGTTGTAATCGATGGCGAGCCGCGGCAGGTGGTGGCGCCGGAGGCGCGTCTGCGTCTAGCGGAGGTGGACCTGCGGGGGCTTTCGGAATCTCGGCGCGTCGACGAGATGATGCGATGGCTCGGGCCGCTGGCCCGTCGCCCTTTCAATCTCGCGGCGGGGGAACCGCTACGCATCGCACTGTTCCATACAGGCGACGAGGCGGCCACCCTGCTCCTGACCGTGCACCACATCGTTACCGACTGGTGGTCCTTCAATCTCATCGAGCACGAGTTGGCAGCCCTTTACGAAGACTACCGCCATGGCCGGCCGTCCTCGCTGCCGCCGCTGCCCATTCAGTTTGCCGACTTCGCGATCTGGCAGCGGGAGTGGATGCGGGGGGAGGCCTTCACTCGCCAACTTGAGTTCTGGCGGCGGCAACTCGCTGGTGCCCCCACTCAGCTCGAGCTGCCGGCGGACCGACCGCGCCCCGCGACCCCGAGCTTCCGCGGCGCTCGCCAGCCTGTCCGGTTGGCGCGGGGTGTGGTGGAGACGCTGAAGGTCGTGGATCACCGTGAAGAGTCCAGCCTCTTCTCCTCGGTGGCGACCGGCCTGGCAGTGCTTCTGTCCCGGTGGTCCGGACAAGAGGAGATTCTCTTCGGCACCCCCGTCTCCGACCGCAGCCGGCCGGAGACTGAGGCGCTCATCGGCTACTTCCTCAACCTGCTGATCCTGCGCGTCGATGTTCGCGGCAGGCCGGCGTTCCGGCAACTTGTGGAGCGGGTTCGCGGAGTGGTCCAGGAGGCATACGCCAACCAGGACCTTCCTTTCGGCAAGCTGCTGGACGACCTCGGAGGCGAGAGGACACTCAACCGCAACCCCCTCTTCCAAGTGGCCTACGTCTATATCAAGAACCCGGATCCCGCTTCAGCGCCGCCGGAGACGTCGCCTGACGGCGTCCCTGTCTTCGATCCCGGCACCACCCGGGTCGACATGACCCTGGTGTTTGAGGAACGGGCTCTCGGCATCCACTCTTTCATCGAATACAGCCGCGAGATCTTCGACACTACGACTATCGCCCGTCTCGCCGGTCAGCTCGAGCGGCTCCTGGCCGGCGCGGCCGCCGACCCCGGCCGCGCCAGCGACGACCTGGAGCTGCTCTCAGTGGCGGAACGCTGGTGCCTGGTGGGGGAGTGGAACGACACCGTCGTGCCTCGGCCGCGGGATCTTTTCGCCCACCAGTTGGTGATGGATCATGGGAGACGCGCTCCGGACGCGGTGGCGCTCACTTTCGGCGACCAGTGCCTGACCTACGGAGAGCTGGCCCGGCGGAGCGGCCGCTTGGCTCGGCGGCTCCGCCGCGTCGGCGTCGGGCGCGGGAGCTTGGTGGGGCTGGGGAGTGCCCGCTCGCCGGAACTGATCGTCACCCTCCTGGCGGTGCTCGAGGCGGGGGGGGCATATCTTCCGCTGGACCTCTCTTATCCGCGGGAGCGCCTGGCTCTGATGCTCGGGGCGACCGGTGCCGCCTTCCTGCTGATCGGAGGGGGGGAGGCTGACGCTTTCCAGGGCCTCGTCTCCAGTCCGCTCCGCACGGTGCACCTCGATGAGGGTGACGAAGAGGACACCATCCTCCACGGTGACGGCGCGGAGCCCGTCGCCCGGCTCGATCCGGATGATCTGGCCTACGTGCTTTTTACCTCGGGCTCGACAGGCCGTCCAAAAGGGGTGGAGATTCCTCATGGAGCGCTCCTCAACTTCCTGCTAGCTGCGCGGCGAACCCTTGGACTGACCGACCGCGATGTTCTTCTCGCGATCAGCTCCCTCTCGTTCGACGCTTCGGTGCTGGACCTCTTCCTGCCGCTGATCGTGGGGGCACGGATGGACCTCCTCGCTCGCGAGGAAGTGACAGACGGCACGGCGTTGGCCCGACGGCTCGAGGAAAACGGGGCTACGGTGCTGCTGGCTACCGCCGGCCCCTGGCGCATGCTCCTCGACGCCGGTTGGCAGGGTGGTCACCTGCGAGCGCTGACAGGTGGCGAGGTCCTGTCACTGCCGCTGGCTGCGGCGCTCGGGGAACGGGTGGGTGAGTTGTGGAACATCTACGGCCCGACGGAGACCACGGTGGCTTCCACCTTTTGGCGGGTGGAGCTGGACGACCAGGGCCCGGTGCCGCTCGGCCGCCCATTGGACAATACCCGGATCCATGTGCTTGACGCCGAGATGCGGCCGGTACCCGCAGGGGTCGCGGGTGAGCTCTATATCGGTGGCACTGGCGTCGCGCGAGGTTACCGCGGCCGCCCCGACCTGACCGCCGAGCGCTTCGTGCCCGACCCGATGGGGACCCCGGGTGGACGGCTCTACCGCACCGGCGACCGGGGCTGCAGAAGGTGCGACGGCGTGCTGGCGTTCCACGGCCGCCTGGACCACCAGATCAAAGTACGGGGGTACCGCATCGAGCCGGGAGAGGTGGAGGCGGCGCTACTACTTCATCCCGCGGTGGGGGAAGCCGCCGTACTGGCGGCGGCGGGAGACAGTGGCCTGACCAGCCTGGTGGCCTGGGTCGCGCCGCCGCCAGGGATGAAGTCTCCCGTAGCCGGCGAACTGCGGGACTTCCTGACGGAGCGGCTCCCGGCACAGATGGTCCCGTCGCTTTACGCCTTCCTTGAGGCGCTGCCCCGAACGCCGGTGGGAAAGGTGGATCGCCGGGAGCTGGCGAGTCGCAAGGCAAGAGCCGAGCCGGCGGCGGCACGGACCGCCATGCGCACTCCCACCGAAGAGGTGGTGGCCGCCCTTTGGACCTCGCTTCTCGGCATTCCCCATGTGGGGGCGGATGACGACTTCTTCCTGACCGGCGGCAATTCGCTCCTGGGGTTCCAACTCGTGGTGCGGGTGCGGCAGGCCTTGGGAGTGGAGTTGCCCCTGCGCGCCCTGTTCGAGACGCCCTCCGTGGCGCAGCTTGCCGCCCGGATTGACTGTGAGCGGCGACGTGGCCAGTCGATCGAGCTGCCGCCGCTCGCGCCACTCTCCCGGCCGGACGAGATCCCTCTGTCGTTCGCCCAGCAGCGGCTCTGGTTCATCGAGCAACTCGAGCCGGGCAGTGCCGTCTACAACACCCCCTTCTTCCTGCGGCTCACCGGCGCGTTGGACGTGGTGGCGCTGGCCTCGGCCTTTGCCGGTGTGGTCGAAAGACACGAGGTCCTACGCACGACCTTCGTCGCCGCCGAGGGGAATCCCGCCGTGCAGGTCATTGGTTCCCGCTACGCTCCAGGCCTGCCGGTGATCGACCTGGGAGACCTCGTCACGATGAGCAGCGAGGCTGAGGCACGCCGGCTGGCGGCGCTCGAGGCCGCGCGCCCCTTCGACTTGCGGTGCGGCCCGGTCTTGCGGACTACCCTGCTGCGTCTGGCCGAAGCCGAGCATGTCCTCGTGGTCAACGCCCACCACATCGCCACTGACGCATGGTCTTTGGAGATCCTCTGGCGGGAGGTGGCGGCGCTCTATGATGGGTTCCGCCAGGGGCGACCGGCCGCCTTGCCACCTTTGCCGGTACAGTACGCGGATTTCGCGATTTGGCAGCGCGGCTGGCTTGGCGGAAAGGTGTTAGAGGCCCAGCTCGGCTATTGGCGTTCGCGCCTCGGCGACCTGCCGGTGGTGGAGCTGCCGGTGGACCGGCCGCGCCCGGCAGTGCAGAGCTATCGCGGCGCCGACCTGCCTCTGGCCTTGCCGCTGGACGCCTCTGTGGCGCTGAGCGCGCTGTCCCGGCGCGAAGGGGCTACCCCCTTCATGACCCTGCTGGCGCTTTTCGTCGCCCTCCTCGGCCGCATCACGGGGCAGCGGGACCTGCCAGTGGGTACACCGATCTCGGGCCGCCGCGAGCTGGAGGTCGAGGGGCTGGTCGGCTTCTTCCTGAACACCCTGGTGATCCGGGCAGGGCTTCCGGAGGGGATCACCTTCCGCAGGTTGGTCGGACAGTTGCGAGGTTTGGCGCTCGAGGCCTACTCCCACCAGGATCTGCCGTTCGAAAAGCTAGTGGACGAGCTAAGCCCGCAACGCAGCCTTAGCCACTCGCCGCTCTTCCAGGTGTTTTTCGTCCTTCTCCATCAAACGGCAGGTACCGAGGTCACGCCGGAGGGGCTGGCGGTCGCCCCCTTCCAGGTGGAACGAGAGATCTCCAGGTTCGATCTCATGCTCTCCCTCGACGCCGGAGGAGAGGCCTTCAGCGGCACCCTCGAGTACGCCACCGACCTTTTCGACCGGCCGACCATCGCCCGTCTTGCGGCACACCTGGGAACCCTGGCCGCGGCGGTTACGGCGGCACCAGATGGGGAGCTCTCGGCTCTCCCCTTGTTCGCCGCAGCCGAACGGCACCAGCTCCTGATGGAGTGGAACGACACCGCTCGCCCGTTGCCGGAGCCATCGCTTTACCAATCCATGGAGCGTCAAGCGGAGCGGGCACCCGACGCGGTGGCGCTGCGTTTCGGCGATCACTGGCTGAGCTACGGGGAACTGGCGCTCCGGTCGGCACGGCTCGCCCGCTGTCTGTGGCGGCTGGGGGTCGGCCCGGAGTCGCGGGTGGGAGTGGGCCTGGACCGCTCACCGGAGATGGCAATGGGCGTCCTCGGTGTTCTCGCCATAGGGGCCGCCTACGTGCCGGTCGACCCCGAGCTCCCCCGGGAGAGGCGGGACAGGATGCTGGAAGACGCCCGTGTGGAGATCCTGCTGACGCGGCGGGGGCTGCTCGCCGAAATGTCCCGAGAGGGGGTCCGGAGCGTCTGTCTCGACCTGCCCATTCCGGAGGGGCCGGAGTTTCCGCCTGGCGGTCCGCCGACGGATCCCGACTGCCTCGCCTACATCCTCTTTACCTCGGGCTCTACGGGCACGCCCAAAGGGGTGGCGCTGCCGCGCCGTGCTCTGGAGAACCTTATCGACTGGCACCTCCGGCATTCATTGGGCGGTGCGCGAACCCTGCAGATCGCGTCGCTGAGCTTCGACGTGAGCTTCCTCGAGATGTTCGCCTGCTGGGGCTCGGGCGGCACCCTCCTCCTCCTGTCTGAAGAGCTGCGGCGGGATGTGCCGGCCCTTGCAGACTTCCTGGTCGAAGCGGAGGCCGAGAAGGCAATGTTCCCGGTGGTCCTCCTACAGCGGTTGGCCGAGGAGTACGCGGGGCGCGGCTTCCGCTCGCTGCCGCCGCTCGCGGAGATCATCAGCCTGGGCGAACAGCTCCAGACATCCCGGGTCATGGGAGAGCTGCTCCGGAACCTCCGAAGCTGCACCTTCTACAACTACTACGGCCCCTCCGAGAGCCACCTGGCCACCGCGTACACCTTGGACGCCGATCCTGCTGGCTGGGTGACCCACCCACCTATCGGTCTGCCCATCGCCAACACGCGCGTCCATCTGCTCGATGACCGGTTCGCGCCCGTGCCGGTGGGCGTTCCCGGTGAGTTGGCGATCGGCGGCGTCTGCCTCGCGCGGGGATATGCCGGACGGCCCGACCTGACGGCGGAGAGGTTCATCCCAGATCCCTTCGCCGACGTTATCGACGAGCCCGGGAGCCGCCTCTATCTGACCGGCGACAAGGTCCGCCGCCTTCCCGGCGGCCCTCTCGACTTCCTGGGCCGTTTCGATCACCAGGTGAAGGTGCGCGGCTTCCGCGTCGAGCCGGAGGAAATCGAGTCGGTGCTCGGCGGCTGTCCTGGTGTGCGGCAGGCCGTCGTGCTGGCGCGCCAAGTCTCCCCTGGGGATACCCGTCTGATCGCCTTTTTGGTCTCGGAACCGGGGGGAGTGGGTGCACCGGGGATCTGGCGCGCCTTGCTTCGAGAGAAGCTGCCGGACTATATGGTCCCTTCCCACTTCGTCATCTTGGATGCCCTGCCGCTCAACGCCAACGGCAAAGTGGACCGCCGGGCCCTCCTCGCGCACGGTGCGGCACTGGCCGAGACGGAGCGGCCGGACCTCGCGGCGACCTATCTGGGACCGTGTACGGCGATCGAGGAGACCCTGGCGGCGATCTGGGGCGACGTGCTGGGCATCGAGAGGGTTGGAGTCGATGACGACTTCTTCGAGTTGGGCGGGCACTCCTTGCTCGCCACCCAGGCGGTGTCGCGGGTCCGGCAGGCCCTCGCCGTCGACATGCCGCTACGGACACTGTTCAAGAACCAAACCGTGCGCGCGTTTGCCAAGCAGGTCGAAGAGCTCAGACGGGAAAAGAGCGGGCAGATCGTACCGCCCCTGAGGCCGGCGCCGAGAGGCGACCGGATCCCCCTCTCCTTCGCCCAGCAGCGGCTCTGGTTCATCGACCAG
>DASPJI010000869.1:0-3247 GCA_035628695.1 Thermoanaerobaculia bacterium
GCTCCGAGCCGGCCGCCGCTCCGCGTCCGGTGCCCGTGCCGTCATCCGCCGCGGCGGTCCCGGCCGTCGACACCGTGGGCGGCCCGTTCCGCAAGATGACCGTCGAGCAGTCGGTGGGCGTCCCCTGGTCCCAGAGGCTGGTGCCGCCGCTCCTCGGCGCCGGGCTCGCCCTCCTGCTCGCCGCCACGCTGCTGTCCAGCCCGGTGTCCCTGCTGCTGCCTTTCCCCTGGCAGGACCGGGAGCGGGCGCTGGTCACCGAGACCCAGCGGGCCTCTCTCTATCTGAAGGTGGACCGCGCCGCCAAGACCCACTTCCTGCTCGAGGGAAGCTTCCCCGACCAGCTGAGCCGCCTCGCCGGGCTGGGTCTCCTGTCCTCGCAGGACCTCCGCGACTCCCAGGGCCGGCTCCTCCAGTACACCCCGGGCGAGGAGAGCTATACCCTCCAGCCGCTCGCGAACGGCGCTCCGGTGGCGGGGGAGGGGGCGACCGAGGCCATCACCGGCAACTTCCTTCTCGATCCCGAGTTCCTGAAGATGGCTCCCCAGACCAAGGGGCAGCCTCTGATTCTCCTCGACTGATCCCTCTCCTCGCCGTGCGGGCCCCGGACCGCCGGCCCTGGCTCCGGCCGGAATAAATCTGCGTCCGATCTTGTCAGACAGGGTGGCGAGCAAAGTTGACTGATCGCCACTAAGGTTTTAAACTCAGTCCCGGCAGATACGACAGGCGCGGCAGACCGGCCTGACGACGGAATACGAGGACAAGGAGGAGACGCGTGAGCAAGATCATTGGCATCGACCTGGGCACCACCAACAGCGTGGTCGCCGTGATGGAGGGCGGTGAGGCGCGGGTCATCCCCAACGCCGAGGGGAACCGCACCACGCCTTCCGTGGTCGCCTTCACGAAGAGCGGCGAGCGCCTCGTCGGGCAGGTGGCCAAGCGGCAGTCCGTGACCAACCCCAAGAACACCATCTTCTCGATCAAGCGCTTCATGGGCCGCAAGCACGATGAGGTCAGCGAGGAGATGAAGATGGTCCCCTACCAGATCGAGCGCGCCGAGAACGGCGACGTCCGCGTCACGGTGGAGGGGAAGAAGTACTCGCCGCCCGAGATCTCCGCGATGATCCTGGGCAAGCTCAAGCAGGCGGCCGAGGATTATCTCGGCGAGAAGGTGGAGCGGGCGGTCATCACCGTCCCGGCCTACTTCAACGACTCGCAGCGCCAGGCGACCAAGGACGCCGGCCGCATCGCCGGCCTGACGGTGGACCGCCTGGTCAACGAGCCGACGGCCGCGGCGCTGGCCTACGGCCTCGACAAGAAGAAGGACCAGACCATCGCCGTCTACGACTTCGGCGGCGGCACGTTCGACATCTCGATCCTCGAGGTGGGCGAGGGCGTGGTCGAGGTGAAGGCGACCAACGGCGACACCCACCTGGGCGGTGACAACATCGACCAGCGGATCATCGACTGGCTGCTCGAGGAGTTCAAGAAGGACCAGGGGATCGACCTCGGCAACGACCCGATGGCCATCCAGCGCCTCAAGGAGGCGGCCGAGAAGGCGAAGATCGAGCTCTCCTCGGCGCAGGAGACGGACATCAACCTGCCGTTCATCACCGCCGACGCCTCGGGTCCGAAGCACATGAACCTGCGCCTGACGCGGAGCAAGCTGGAGGCCCTGGTCGACGACCTGATCCAGCGCTCCATCGGCCCCTGCCGGCAGGCGATCAAGGACGCCGGCATCGACCCCAAGGAGATCGACGAGGTGGTGCTGGTCGGCGGCCAGACCCGCATGCCGGCGATCCAGAAGCTGGTCAAGGACTTCTTCGGCAAGGAGCCCCACAAGGGCGTCAACCCGGACGAGGTGGTGGCCGTGGGCGCGGCGATCCAGGGCGGCGTGCTGTCGGGCGACGTCAAGGACATGCTGCTCCTCGACGTGACCCCGCTGTCGCTGGGCATCGAGACCCTGGGCGGCGTGTTCACCAAGCTGATCGACCGCAACACCACGATCCCGACGCGCAAGAGCGAGATCTTCTCGACGGCGGCGGACAACCAGACCTCGGTGGAGGTCCACGTCCTCCAGGGCGAGCGCGAGATGGCGCGGGACAACCGGACGCTGGGCAAGTTCCACCTGGTCGGCATTCCGCCGGCGCCGCGCGGCATGCCGCAGGTCGAGGTGACCTTCGACATCGACGCCAACGGCATCGCCCACGTCTCCGCCAAGGACCTGGGCACCGGCAAGGAGCAGAAGATCACCATCACGGCGTCGAGCGGCCTGTCCGACTCCGACATCGACCGGATGGTGCGCGAGGCCGAGTCGCATCGCGGCGAGGACCAGGAGCGGCGCCGTCAGGTGGAGGCCCGCAACCGGCTCGACGGTCTGGTGTACCAGACCGAGAAGACCTACGACGAGCACAAGGAGAAGCTCGGCCCGGACGAGAAGGGGGAGCTCGAGAGGGCGCTGGCCGAGGCCAAGTCTTCGCTCGAGGGGGAGGACACGGGTGCGATGGAGCGGGCGGCGGAGCGGCTCACCCAGGCCTCCCACAAGCTGGCCGAGGCGATGTATCGCCAGCAGCAGCAGGGTGGCGGCGCGGGTGCTCAGGGTGGGCCGGGGGCCGGCGCCGGCGGTCAGCAGCAGGGCTCGTCGGACGAGGTGATCGACGCCGAGTACGTGGACGTCGACAAGAGCTGAGTCTCGAGCCATGGCGCCGCTCAAGCAGATCTACCTCGAAGAGCTGGCCAGGATCCAGGACCGGATCAACAGCCTCTTCGAGCAGGCGCTGGTGACCTCGGAGTACGAGGACCGGGAAGGGGGTCTGCCGGGCACCTGGGCCCCCTCGGTCGACGTGCTGGAGACCGAGGACTCGTACATGGTCTTCGCCGAGTTGCCCGGAGTCCGGCGGGACGACATCCAACTGCACATCCAGGATCGGCGGCTGGAGATCTCCGGCCGCCGGCAGTCTCCTGGAGAGAACCGTAATTTCCTCCGCATGGAGCGCAGCTACGGTCCCTTCCGCCGGATCTTCGATCTGGGGGCGCCGGTCGACGCCGATGGGGTCACCGCCGCTTTCCGGCAGGGGGTCCTGCGGGTCCACATTCCGAAGCGCAGGGGAGGCGCGACCACGGTGCCCGTCAGGGAGGAGGGTGCTTGATGACCGGCCGGCGGACCAAGCGCGAGCAGAAGTACGTGATGATCAGCACCGTGGCCGAGCGCTACGACATCCACCCGCAGACCCTGCGTCTGTACGAGCGG
>DASPJI010000870.1:0-9680 GCA_035628695.1 Thermoanaerobaculia bacterium
GCCGCTTGGCCACCGGCGAGAGAGAAGACAGCAGAAGCGATAAAAAGTGTCCTGCCAAAGTTCGACATACATCTCCCCTGTGGGCTTTTAGCACGATTTATTGCCGGCCTTGACGTCTTCTCGCGCCCTCTCACCCCCGGCGTCTGAGGTACCAAGCAACGGATGTGCCAACCCCCCGACGCTCGACTTGTTACACTAGCGACATGAGCGAGACTCTAGTCCAGATCGGCCGATCCACGAGCACCTCCGTCGACCCCGCCGCTCCCCGGCGTCAGGGGCGGCCGGAGTGGCTGCGCATCCGGCTGAGCACCCCGGCCAACTACCACCGCGTCCGCGCCCTCGTGGACCGTTTGAACCTCCATACCGTCTGTCAGGAAGCCCACTGCCCCAACATCTATGAATGCTGGGGCGAGCACGGCACCGCCACCTTCATGATCCTGGGCGACGTCTGCACCCGCCGCTGCGGCTTCTGCGCCGTCACCTCGGGACGGCCGCAGGCGGGTGTCGATCCGCTCGAGCCCGAGCACGTGGCCGAGGCCGTGTCGGTCATGGGCCTGCGCCACGCCGTCATCACCTCGGTGGACCGCGACGACCTGCCTGACGGCGGCGCGCGGCACTTCGCGCAGGTGATCGACGGCATCCACCGGCGCAACCCGGAGACCGCGGTCGAGGTCCTGACCCCCGACTTCCGGGGCGTGCCCGACGCGCTGGACGTCGTCCTGGGGGCCCGCCCGGAGGTCTTCTCCCACAACATGGAGACGGTGCCCCGTCTCTATAGGCAGGCCCGCCCAGGCAGCCGTTACGACCGCAGCCTCGGCCTCCTCGCCGACGCCGCCCGCCGGCGCGACGCCGGAGAGTACGGCGGCCGGGTGAAGACCGGCATCATGGTGGGGATCGGCGAGACGCCCGACGAGGTCTACCGGACGCTGGAGGACATCCGCGGCGCCGGGGTGGAGATCATGACCATCGGCCAGTACCTCCAGCCGACGCCGAAGCACCTGCCGGTCGACCGCTTCGTCCACCCGGACGAGTTCGCGGCTTACCGGGAGCACGCCCTGTCCCTCGGCTTCGCCCATTGCGAGGCGGGGCCGCTGGTGCGCAGCAGCTACCACGCCCACGAGCACGTCTGAACACGAGCATGTCCGAGGGTGTCTGAAGGGATGGCGCCGGCTGGACTCGCCTCCGGTCCGGTGGTACTGTGAGTCAAAGGTTCTTCAAGTGTCGGTCTGGCCCAACTTCCTGCCTCGCCTGTCGAAGGCGCTCCTCTCGAAACCGAAGGAGCATCCCTCGCGCGAGGATCTGGAGCGCTTCATGCTCGGGGAGCTCCCGCCGGCGGAGACGCTAGAGGTGCTGCTTCACCTTCTGCCCGGCTGCCCCCGCTGCCAGGAGATCACCTCCGTGCTCTGGGCGGTGGGCACCGAGCCCCCCGCTTCGGGCACCGGCTCTGAGGGTTGGTGGTCCGCCTCCGGTCGCTTCGCCTACGAAGGGACGATCGAGCAGGTGTTCGCGGGCGTGCGGCAGGCCTACCGGGCGCTGGAGCGCGAGCGGGCCGAGGCGCCGCCGCTGCTCGAAGAGTTGCTGGCGGAGCGGCTCCGTACCCGGGAGGAGGGGAGCCTGTGGGCCGCCTCCATCCCGCCGCGCCTCCGGACGTGGGGCCTCTGCGAGCTCCTCCTGCGGCAGAGCCAGGACCACCGGGCCGACGACCCGCGGCGGGCGGCGGCCCTGGCGGAGCTCGCCGTGGTGGTGGCCGGCGGCCTCGATCCGTCGCTCTACCCGCCGCCGGTGCTCGAGACCCTGCGGGCCCGGACCTGGGGGGCGCTGGGGAACATCCGCCGCATCCTCTCCGATTTCCGCGGCGCCGAGGAGGCCTTCGGCCAGGCGGAGATCCACCTGGCGCGCGGCGGCGACGTCGTCGAGAAGGGGGTCCTCCTGGACCTCCAGGCCTCGCTGCGCCTCACCCAGGGGCGAACCGCCGAGGCCACCCGCCTGCTGGACCGCGCCATGCTCCTCTTCCGGCGTCTCGGCCAGCGGCACCTGCTGGGCCGGGCGATGATCAGCAAGGGGTACGTCCGGATCTGTGCCGGCGATTCCGGGCCGGCGGTCGAGCTGCTCCGCCAGGGGTTGGCGCTCGCCGACCCCGGGCACGAGCCGCGGCTGGTGCTCGCCGCCCAGCACTGCCTCGCCTACCTGCTGTACGAGGGGGGGCGGCCGGAGGAGGCCCGCCACCTGCTCGAACGCAACCGCCGCCTCTACCTGGAGCACGGCGACCGCCTGGACCTCGTCCGCCTGCGCTACCTCGAGGGCAAGATCGCGGCTGTTCTCGGAGGCGCCGGGGAGAGGAGCGCCGCGGAGGAGGCCTTCCGGGAGGTGAGAGAGGTGTTCGCCGAGGCGGGCCTGGCGCTGGACGCGGCGCTGGCGTCGCTCGACCTGGCCGCCCTCTACGTCGAGCAGGGGCGCGCGGCCGAGGTCCACGTCCTCGCTGGTGAGATGCTTGCCATCTTCCGGTCGCGCGAGGTCTCCCGGGAGGCCATGGCCGCCCTGATCCTGTTCTGCCGCGCCGCCGAGGCCCGGGACGTCACCGCCTCCCTGGTCCAGGAAGTCACGGCGCAGCTCCGGCAGGTCCGCCGCTCCGAGTAGGACGAGCCGGGGATTGCGGCCGGCTCACCTGCCAGAGCCCCGCCACGATCAGCGCCAGCCCCAACCCCTCCGCCCAGCCGAACCGCTCGCCCAGGAGCGTCGCCGCCAGCACCGACGTGGCCAGCGGCTGGAGCGTGCTGTAGGCCGACACCAGCGCCGGCGAGGAGCGGCGGACCGCCCAGGTGCTGATGGAGTAGGCGAAGGCGGTGGAGAGTAGGACGATGTAGAGCACCCCCAGCCAGGCGGGCGTGGAGACTTCCCCGAAGTCGAGGGCAGCCAGCGCCGGAGCGCTCACCGGCAGCACGCCGAGGCTGCCGAAGACGAAGGAGGCGGCGATCAGGGTGCGCCAGGGGAGCCGCTCGAGCAGCGGCCGCTGGAAGACCAGGAACAGGGAGTAGCTGAGGCAGTTGATCAGGATCAGCAGGTTGCCCAGCGCCGCCCCCTGCCCGCCGGTGAAGCGGAACGGGTTGACCAGCACCAGCGCCCCGGCCACCGACAGGGCGATCCCCAGCAGGCGCCGGCCACCGATGCGCTCGATGCCGAGCAGGGCCGCGGTCGCCGCCGTGAACACCGGCATGGACGGCATCAGGATCGAAGCGTTGATGGCGGTGGTGTACTCGAGCCCGGTGATGAAGAAGAGCTGGTTGGCCGTCACCCCCAGGAGCCCCAGGACCACCAGCAGGGGGATGTCGCGGCGCGCCGGCAGGACGCGGTCGTGCCGCCATGCCACCAGCACGAGGAGCGGCGTGGCCAGGGCGACGCGGATGCCGGCCAGGGCGAGCGGCGGGAGCTCCCCCAGGACCGCCTTGGCCACCACGTGGAAGCCGCCGAAGATCACCTGCACCAGGAGGAGAGCGGCGTGCACCCGCAGGGTGGGGGATGGGGGAGGG
Organism: Thermoanaerobaculia bacterium; assembly: GCA_035628695.1. Classification (GTDB taxonomy): domain Bacteria; phylum Acidobacteriota; class Thermoanaerobaculia; order Multivoradales; family UBA5704; genus DASPJI01. The sequence goes on from DASPJI010000870.1 coordinate 3,528, forward strand.
GGGGCCGGCTCGCTCATCTCGGACATGGCGGCGCAGAGGATAGCGGATTGCGGCTTCACCTCCGGGCCGGATACAATCCGCATTGCCGGGGCCTTCGCCGTCCAGCCCGGCTTTCTCCCTGGAAGACCCGAATGCCCGAGACCGCCACCGACCTCCGCATCCGTCCGCTCGACGAGCTGGACATCAGCGACATCGTCATGATCGACGAGAAGATCCTCGGCCGCTATCGCCCGGAAGTATGGGAGCGCCGGATCGGTTATTACCTACGGCGGGACCCGGAGGCCTCGGTCGTGGCCGTGGCGGACGGGCGGGTCGTCGGCTTCATGCTCGGGGAGGTTCGCTCCGGCGAATTCGGGCTCGAAGAGCCCACCGGGTGGATCGAGGTGCTGGGCGTGGATCCCGAGTACCGCGGCCGTTCCGTCGGCCGCAGGATGGCCGAGGCCATGCTGGAGCACTTCCGCGGCCAGGGCGCGCAGAGCGTCCGTACCTTGGTCGACGAGGAGATGGGGGACATTCGCAACTTTTTCACCTCTCTGGGCTTCGAGGCGGCGACCTTGCGGCCGTTCGCCCGATCGCTGTAGATCCGGAGAGGAAAGCGGGAGCTGGAGCCGAAGATGAGCGTCAAGACTACGCGGACTACGACCCTGCCGAAGAACTTCCACTCTGCCGTGGTCAAGTGGCAGCAGACCTATCTCCCGGATTATGACTATCTGATGGAGAATTGGGAGAGGTACTTCCCCCGGGAGCCGAAGTTCCAGCTCTGCGCCTACCGCGAGATGGGGATGTGCACCGAGATCGAGTGCGGCGACCTCAAGGGCAAGCCCAAGTACACCGCCGCCGCCGACATGATGGCCGAGCAGTCGCATCACCTGCTCGGCGCCATCCGTGCCCAGGCCTCCACCGAGTTCGGCTCCATCCAGCAGCACCGCCTCACCCTGGCCCGCGCCCAGAGCGACGAGGAGCAGTTCTGGATCCTCCGCATGATGGCCGAGGAGCTGCGCCACGGTTACCAGATGCTCCACCTCCTGGTGGAGGACGACTGGAGCTGCGTCTCCAAGGAGTCGAGCGCCGACATGGTGGAGGACATCCTGTCGCGCACCACCGGCTCCCATCTCCTGGGCGCCTTCAACATCGACTTCGACTCCTTCGTCGACAACGTCGTCTTCTGCGCCCTCATCGACCGGGTCGGCAAGTACCAGCTCGCCATGCAGAAGGTGAGCGCCTACCAGCCGATGGCCGAGAGCATGCCGCAGATGCTGCGCGAGGAGGCTTTCCACCTGGCTGCCGGCGTGGTGCCGATGCGCCGCTGGGTGCAGAGCGCCGCCCGCGGCGAGGGCTTCGTCTCCATGGACATGTTGCAGCGGGCGCTCAACAAGTGGCTCCCCCGCGGCCTCGAGATGTTCGGCGACGAGCGCGGCGGCGGCACCAACGTCCGCTACGGCTTGAAGCCGATGAAGAACGACGAGGCGCAGCGCCAGTACTACGAGGAGGTCGCGAAGCTGGTGCGCGATCTCAACATGCGGTACGTGCGGGCGCGCCTGCCGCACATGGAGCGCAAGGAGGCGGAGGGTATCCTGAACCGCATCCTGGCCGAGGGCGTGGCGGTCGAGGGGATCCAGCCCGAGGACCTGCTGTACATGCCGGCCCCGGAGTTCTTCCGGCGCCGCGGCGTGCCGGCCTTCACCATGACCGGCTTCCAGGGCGAGTCCTTCGACGACGCCGAGGCCTACCTGGACCACCTGTCGCGCCATCTGCCCGACGCCTACCGGGTCAGCAGCGACTACAAGGAGTACGTGGATCTGCTCCGCCAGGTGGCCAAGGGGGAGCTGGAGGCCAAGAAGGCGGCCTCGCGGGCTCCCGCGCTGCGGCGCGTCGGCGGCTCCTGCCCGTGCTCGAAGTCGGTGCGCTGGGTGATCGACGAACCCCGTCCGGCTTCCCCCCATCGGGTGGGGGCCGGCGCCGAAGCCAACGCCTGATCGAGAAACCATCCCTGTGAACCAGCCTGCTCTGGAGCGCGGCGCCCTATGAGTGTGTTCAACCGCCTGCTGGTCACGGGGCTCCCCCTGGTTCCCAAGCTCATCGTCGGCCGCGTGGCGTCGCGCTACGTGGCCGGCGAGACCCTCGACGATGCCCTGCGGGTGGTGCGCGCCTTGAATGGTGAGGGCGCCATGGCCACCATCGACGTGCTGGGCGAGGAGGTGAGCGAGCGGGAGAAGGCCCTCGCCGCCGTCGAGGAGTACCTGCGCGTCTTCGAGGCGATCCAGACGCACGGCCTCGACTCCAACGTGTCCATCAAGCTCACCCTCCTGGGGCTCAAGATCGACACCGGCTTCTGCCGCGACAACGTCGAGCGCATCGCGGCCGCCGCCAAGGCGCACGGCAACAACTTCGTGCGCATTGACATGGAGGACCACACCTGCACCGACGCGACGCTGCAGATCTACCACGACCTGCAGCCGCGTTACGGCAACCTCGGGGTGGTCCTCCAGGCCTACATGCGCCGCACCCTCTCCGACATCGCCGCTCTGCCGCGGCAGGGGGGGAGCGTCCGCCTCTGCAAGGGGATCTACGTCGAGCCCCGCCGGGTCGCCTGGAAGGGGTACGAGACGGTACGGGCCAACTTCGTGCGGGCGCTCGAGAAGCTCATCGACCACGGCGTCTATCCGGCCATCGCCACGCATGACGAGTACCTGGCCTGCCAGGCCGTGGCCATCGTCGACAAGCACGGCCTCCAGCGCCATCAGTACGAGTTCCAGATGCTCCTCGGCGTCGACGAGGAGCTGCGCCGCATCCTGATCGCCGGCGGTCACCGGCTGCGCGTCTACGTCCCCTACGGCGGCGACTGGTATCCCTACTCGATCCGCCGCCTGCGCGAGAACCCCGAGGTGGCCCGCCACGTCCTGCGGGCCATGCTGTCCGGGCGCTGAAGCCTCTCTCCTCCTGGAAGCTCTGGTGGCGCGAAAATCGCGCCACCCCGCACCTAACTCTGTGAACGGGTGGTGTGTGCCTGCGACCTGCTCCCTGAGACCCCCGGTCCGGCGTCCGGCAGCTACGTCAGTCTCTGACGTTTTCGCTTCGACAGGAGGAGAACCCGATGAGCCGTAAACTCCCATGGCTGCTGCTGCTGGCTTTCGCCTTCGGCAGCCTGGCCGCCCACGCCGCCCCCTCTGCTCTCGTGCCGACCCCCACCGCGTCCAGCTATGACGTCCTCGACGTCAACCAGATTGGCATCGCCCTGCCTGCACAGCTGGACCTGGAGAAGATCGGCGAAGAAGACATGGCGCGCGACCGCAAGGGGTTGCCGCCGCGTTTCGCTGTTCCGGAGCAGGTCTCTTTCACGCCAGACGAGCAGGGCACCTGGGAACAGCTCCCTGACGGGAAGATGCTGTGGCGGCTGCGCGTCGTCGGCGGCGTCGGCACGAACTCGCTGAACCTCGGTTTCACCCGCTACAAGATGCCCAAGGGGGGGCGCCTGCTGCTGTATGCCGCGGACGGCACCCAGGTCAGCCGCGCCTTCACCGCCGAAGACAATGAGGTGCACGGCGAGCTGTGGACGCCGGTGGTCCTCACCAACGACCTCATCGTTGAGGTGACCGTGCCGAGGCGGCAGGCGCGGGCGCTCGAGCTGGAGCTCGGCTGGATCAACCAGGGCTACCGCGGCTTCGGCACGGTGCCCCTCGCGGCGTACCAGAAGTCCGGAAGCTGCAACCTGGACGTCGAGTGCCTCGGGTCCAGCGACACCTGGCGCGAGGAGATGCGGGCGGTGGGTGTCATGTCCACCGGCGGCTCCACCTTCTGCACCGGCTCGCTGATCAACAACACGGCCAACGACCGCAAGATGTACTTCATCACGGCCAACCACTGCGGCATCAACTCGTCGAACGCGGCGTCGCTGGTGGTCTATTGGAACTTTCAGAACTCCTTCTGCCGGACGCCGGGCAGCGCCGCCAGCGGCTCCGCGGGTGACGGCTCGCTGACCCAGTTCCACACCGGCTCCATCTTCCGCGCCTCCTACTCTCCCTCGGACGTAACCCTGGTGGAGCTGGACGATCCGCCGGTGTCCTCCTACGACCATCACTGGGCGGGCTGGGACCGCTCGACCGGTAATCAGACCTGCACCGCCTCGTCCCCCTGCGCCGGGATCCATCACCCGTCCACGGACGAGAAGCGGATCACCTACGTCACCACCGACATGGTGAGCACGAGCTACCTGGGCACTGCGTCGCCGGGCGACGGTACCCATCTGTGGGCCAAGTGGGCGACCGATCCTCCGGGTCCCTTCACGGTGCCGGGCGTGACCGAGCCGGGCTCGTCGGGCTCGCCGCTCTACAACAGCGCCGGCCGCTTCGTCGGCCAGCTCCATGGTGGATGGTCCGCCTGCGGCGCCACGGGCAACAACCTGTCCGACCACTACGGCCGCTTCAGCGTTTCCTGGACCGGCGGTGGCACCAACAGCACCCGCGTCTCCAACTGGCTCGACCCGGGCAGCACCGGCGCCACGACCACCAACGGCCTGAATGTGAGCACCGGCCCCTGCACGCCGCCCGCGGCGCCCACGGGCGTCTCGGCGTCGGCCGCCTCGGCCTCCCAGGTCAACCTCTCCTGGGGCGCGGTCTCCGGCGCCGTCTCGTACACGGTCCTGCGCTCGACCACCAGCGGCGGGCCCTACTCGTCGGTGGGATCGGCGACCGGCACCTCCTTCTCGAACACCGGCGCCTCCTGCAACACCACCTACTACTATGTGGTGACGGCGTCGAACGGCTCCTGCAGCTCCGGCAACTCGGCGCAGGTGCAGGCGACGACCTCTGCGTGCACGGGCAACGTCCTGGCCAACGGCGTGCCGGTGACCGGTATCTCGGGGGCGACCGGCAGCGAGCAGTTCTGGACCCTGAGCGTGCCCTCGGGCGCCTCCAACCTGCAGTTCCAGATCGCGGGCGGCAGCGGTGACGCCGATATGTATGTGCGCTTCGGCTCGGCACCCAACACCACCACCTACGACTGCCGGCCCTACCTGGGCGGCAACAGTGAGACCTGCACCTTCCCGGCGCCGTCGGCGGGCACCTGGCACGTGATGCTGCGGGGCTACTCGGCCTACTCGGGCGTGTCGCTCACCGGCAGCTACTCCACGGGCTCGACCTGCACCGCCACCGCCGAGGTGGAGCCGAACAACAGCACCGGTGCGCCGCAGGTGATCTCCGGGGCCTGCAACCAGATCTCGGGCACCTTCCTCAACGACACCTCCACCGGTCAGAACGACTACTTCCGGCTCAGCCTGCCGGCGGGGAAGACGGTGACGGCCCTGCTCAACGGCCTGACGGTCGACTACGACGTCTACATCCACAACTCGGCCGGCACGCAGGTAGCGAGCTCGACCAACGGCGGCGCGACCGCGGACACGGCGTCCTGGACCAACACGGGCGCCTCGGCGGTCAACGTCTTCGTCCGCGTCTATCGCTACTCGTCGACCCGGACCACCTATCAGTTGAAGGTCAGCTACCCCTGACCTGACCTCTCCGGCGCCCGCCTTCCGGTCTCTCCGGGGGGCGGGCGCCCTCCGCGGCTCGCCTCCGGCGCGGAATTTCCGTCGGCTTGCACAGATACAAGTGAACCTGGTGAGAACCTGGATGGGGAAGCCCGAGGCCCCGCCTTCCGGACCTGGCTTCAGCCAAGCTCGCATCGGCTCTACCGAGGCCCTATGCGCGTCGGTGATCGGCGCGCTTTTTGTCGTTCGAATGACAGGAGGAATCAAGGAGATGAGCCGTAAATTCGTCTGGCTGTTGATGTTGGCCTTCGCCGGCGCGGCCCACGCGGGCCCCGAGGCCCTGATCCCCACGCCCACCGCGTCGAGCTACGACGTCCTCGACGTCAACCAGGTCGGCCTCGCCCTGCCGGCGCAGCTGGACCTGGCGAAGATCGGCGAGGAAGACATGGCGCGCGACCGGAAGGGGCTGCCGCCGCGCTTCGCCGTTCCGGAGCGGGTCTCCTTGACTCCCGCCGAGCACGGCACCTGGGAAGAGCTCCCCGACGGGAAGGTGCTCTGGCGGCTGCGCGTCGTCGGGGGCGCCGGGACGACGTCCCTGAACCTCGGCTTCACCCGGTACAATATGCCGAAGGGGGGGCGCCTGCTGCTGTACGCGACGGACGGCACCCAGA
>DASPJI010000871.1:0-5083 GCA_035628695.1 Thermoanaerobaculia bacterium
GCTGCCGGCGCCGCCGCAGCGCATCTTCCTCAACCATGGCGAGGACGCGCCGCGCAAGGCGCTGTCGGTCGCCATCGCCGCCCTGGGCTGGCCGCGCCCGGAGCTGCCGCTGTCGGGACAGACGGTGCCCTGGTAGGGGGCCGCTCCCGGTCCCGCCCTTGCATGGGACCTCAGATATGAGCGGAGCCGTCACACGGGAAAGGGCATCGGCCGCCGGCGCGTCCGGCCGGCCGTCGTTCCCGCGGCAGCTCGCGCAATACATCGCGCTGACGCTCCGCCAGGCGCACGAGGATTCGGTGCTGCTCACCGCCTCGGCCCTGGCGTTCGTGACCGTCCTCTCTCTGATCCCGCTCCTCGCCGCCTTCTCCTACGTCGGCACGCGGGTCTTCCACCAATACAACCAGCGCAGCATGGAGATCTTCGTCCAGGTCCTCCCCTACTCGGACGAGACCGTGGTGGACAAGCTCCACGAGTTCCTGGAGCAGGCCGAGACCCTGCACGGCGTCGGCCTGCTCGCCTTCGTCGCCACCACGCTCCTCGCCTTCGCCACGGTCGAGGAGACGATGAACCGGATCTGGAAGGTCACCCGGCGGCGGCCGCTCAAGGTGCGGATGCTCTCGTTCGCCATGCTGCTCTTCTGGGCGCCGCTGCTCATCGGCGCCACCTTCTCGAGCCTGATCCTGCTGCGCCAGAGCCCGGCGCTGCGGCGCCTGTTCCAGGAGTCGTTCCTGCTCAACGTGCTCCCCCTGGCGCTGATCGTCCTGGGGCTCACGCTGCTCTACTGGCGGGTCCCCTACACGACGGTCCGCTTCCGCAGCGCCCTGGCCGGCGGCCTGCTCGCCGCCATCCTGCTGGAGATGCTGCGCCAGGGCTTCGCCGCATACGTGGAGTTCTTTCGCAACGTCAACGCGGTCTACGGCAGCTTCGCCTTCGCCCTGCTGTTCATGCTGTCGATCGAGCTGACCTGGGCCATCGTGCTTCTGGGGAGCGAGGCGGCCTACACCGCCCAGTCGTTCGGCGTCCTGTCGCGGATCGACCGGGAGCACCCGCCGGTGCAGGCGGGCTGGGTCGGGCTCGCCGCCCTCTACCTGGTGACCGAGCGCTTCCTGCGCGGCGCGCCGGTCCTCACCCCGGAGGCGCTGGCGGGTCGCCTTCACCTCCCCCAGCACGAGCTGGAACGGGCTCTCCACCCGTTGCTGAATCACGACCTGCTGCGCCGCACCCGGCACGGCAGCTACGTCCTCGCCGCCGACCCGCGCCAGATCCCGGTGGAGAAGGTCTTCGAGGCCTACGACCACCGGGCACGGAGGGGCGTGGCGCCGCTGGACGGCAGCGCCCGGATCAAGCTGGAAGAGCTGATCGGCACCGTTGCGGAGGGCCGCGGCGAGCGTCTCGAGGGGCTCACTTTGGCCGAGTTGGTCCTCGGCCTTGCCGCGCCACGGCGAGATGAGTACAATACGCCGTCTCCCGCCTCCGTGGGGCAGTAGCTCAGCTGGGAGAGCACCACGTTCGCAACGTGGGGGTCGAGGGTTCGAATCCCTTCTGCTCCACCAAATTCGCTTTTCGGACAACCTCGAGCACGATCTGGCTCAAGCGGGAGGCTCTCGCTGTCCCCCTGAAGCCCTCGCGCCTCACCCTCTGTTTGCGTTGGGGTCCTCAGACCAGAGAGGAAGGCGCCATGTTGAAGCAATCTCCGGCATTCTCTGAGGTGCCGTCCACCGCGCAGGTGGCCGTCAGCTCTGTTGTCAGCTCCTATAACGAATGGGATCCCCTCGAGGAGGTGGTGGTCGGGGTGATCGACGGCGCCACGGTGCCGATCTGGGACGCCGCCCTCCGGGCCACCATGCCCGGTCACCAGGAGGCCTTCTTCCGTGGCTCCGGCGGCCGCCCCTTCCCGGCGGAGCGGATCGAGGCGGCCCGGCGGGACCTGGAGGAGTTCGTCCATATCCTCGAGGCCGAAGGAGTGACGGTCCGCCGGCCCGAGCGGCTGGACCATACCAAGCCGTTCGCCACCCCCGAGTGGTCCAGCCCCGGTGGCCTCTACGCCGCCATGCCCCGCGACCTGCTGCTGGTGGTGGGCGACGAAATCATCGAGGCCCCCATGGCCTGGCGTTGCCGCTACTTCGAGGTGAACGCCTACCGGCCGCTCCTCAAGGAGTACTTCCAGCGCGGCGCGCGCTGGACCGCGGCCCCCAGGCCGCAGCTCAACGACGAGCTCTACCCTTCGGGCTGGGAGGACCTGCCCGGCGAGTTCAACTCCGTCATCAGCGAGTTCGAGCCCACCTTCGACGCCGCCGATTTCATGCGCTGCGGCCGTGACCTCTTCGTCCAGCGCAGCCATGTGACCAACGCCTTCGGCATCGAGTGGATGCGCCGTCACCTCGGGGAGACCTACCGCATCCACGAGCTGGACATCGACGACACCCATCCGATGCACGTCGACGCCACCTTCGTCCCCCTCTCCCCTGGTAAGCTCCTGATCAACCGGGAGCGGATCCGCAGCCTGCCCTCGATGTTCCGGACCTGGGACGTCATGGAGGCGCCCGAGCCGACGGTCCCGGCAGGTTGCACGCTCTATATGAGCAGCGCCTGGCTGAGCATGAACATCCTGATGCTGGACGAGGAGCGGGTGATGGTCGAACGGCACGAGGAGACGCTGGCGCGGCAGCTCCGCGACTGGGGCTTCAAGCCGATCCGCTGCCCCTTCTCGAACTTCTATGCCTTCGGCGGCTCGTTCCACTGTGCCACCCTGGACGTCAGGCGCCGGGGAGAGCTGCGGTCCTACTTCTAGGAGCGACGATGCAGGATTCGTGGAAGCCTCTACTCGAGGGAGACATGGCGGACCGGGCGCGCACCGCGCTCGAAGACATCGCCCGCGCCGTGCCCGCCGCGACCCTTTATCAACCCGGCGACTTCCCCGAGCCCACGCTGGTGGCCTGGCGGGCGACGCTGGCCAGCGGCAGCGCCGGCAAGGCGCTCCTCTATGCCTATCTGGCCTTCGATCAGGAGGCGCGCGGGACGGACGGCCTCCGTCTCGACGGCGATCCCGGCGAAATCGCGCTCGACCTGCTGGACCGGTCGTCCGAAGCGGTGGCCGAGGTGCCGATGACCGACAGCCTGTACAGCGGCTTCCCCGGCATCGCCTGGGTCAACGACCACTTGGCGGGCCGGCTGTTCGCCGCCGGAGACGATGCCGAAGCGGCCAACGCCGAGGTGGACGAGGCGCTGCTCTCGGTGCTGGAGCGCGACCCCTGGCCCGGGGAGTACGACCTCATCAACGGTCTCGTGGGGCTGGGCATCTACGCCCTCGAGGGATTGCCCCGGCCCACGGCGGCCCGCTGCCTGGAACGGGTGGTGGAGAGGCTCTCCGGCCTGGCTGAGCGGAGCGCCGAAGGGGCCACCTGGTTCAGCCCCGTCCAGTCGATCCCGGTCTATCAACGCGAGGACTACCCCGAGGGTCTCTACAACCTGGGAGCCTCCCACGGCGTCGCCGGCATCGTCGGCGTGCTGGGCGCCGCCTGTGGCGCCGGGGTGGCCACCGGCTCGGCCCGGCCGCTCCTCGACGAGACCGTGCGCTGGCTCCTCGCGCACCGCCAGGGGCCGGAGAGCCTGTGCAGCTTCTCCCACTTCTTCTATCCTGGCATGGAGCCCGGGCTCTCCCGGCTCGCCTGGTGCTACGGCGACCTGGGCGTGGCCGCGACCCTGCTGGTTGCCGCCCGGGGTACCGGCGAGGCGGCCTGGGAGCGGACGGCCTTGGACATCGCCGCCCATGCCGCCGAACGTCCGGACGACCTCGGCCGCGTCATGGATGCGGGTCTCTGCCATGGCGCCGCCGGCGTCGCCCACCTCTTCAACCGGATGGCTCGGATGACCGGCGACGAGCGGCTCGTCCGGGCGGCGCGGCACTGGTACGGGCGCGCCCTGGAATTCCACCAGCCCGGCGAAGGGGTGGGCGGCTTCCGCTCCTGGTCCAGCGGCGCCGACGGCCAGCAGGACTGGCGCGAGGACCCCGGGTTCCTCGAAGGGGCGGCGGGGATAGGCCTCGCCCTGCTGGGAGCGATCTCCCCGGTCGATCCCGAGTGGGACCGGGTGCTCATGGTCTCCGCCCGCCCGCGTCCCTGAGGGACCGGCCCTGAAGGACTGGCTTCAGGGGCTGGGCTCGCCCGCACCTGCCAGCAACACCCTTGGAAGTACAACCGGGCCACCGGGCCCCAGGATTGATTGGAGGTCTGTTCCATGAAGAAGCTCTTCGTCGCCATGGCGCTCGCCGGCGCCACCGTCCTCGGCGCCCTCTCCGGCGTCGACACCGTCCAGGCCGGCAACTGCGGCCCGCGGATCTGCCCGGAGCTCTACGCTCCGGTCGTCTGCAGCAATGGCAAGACGTACCCCAACCAGTGCTACGCGAACCGGGCCTGCGCGACCGGCTGCGTCTCCACCGGCGTCTTCTAGCGCCAAGCCGGGGCGCCGGCCAGACGGCGCCCTGCTCTTCGCTCCCCTGACGCCTCCCCACCCCGTGGGGCGGCAGGCGGGCGCGGCCCCTGCAGTACAATCACAATGGCTGGATGTGCATCTCTCCTTCCCGGGGAGAGAGGGGGAGGCCTCCATCTGTTTCACTCACGCCGTGTCTTCCCAATCCCAATGAGGAGATCGTCATGAATCGCGGTTCCCGCACCCTCACCCTCACCCTGGCTCTGGCCCTCCTGGCGCTGCTCGCCTGGACGCCGGCGCCCGCCTCCGCCCAGACGCAGCTCGGCGCCACCCTCGTCACCGGCGGCGTGAAGTTCGCGGTCTTTTCGCAGAACGCCACCCGGATAGAGGTCTGGATCTTCTCCAGCCCCCCCGCCTCGACGCCCACCGCCCGCCACGCCCTGACCAAGACGGACACGGTGAATCACATCTGGACCGTGACCGTCTCCGGGCTCAGCGCCGGCACCCTCTACGGCTACCGTGCCTGGGGCCCGAACTGGCCCTACAACGCGAGCTGGACCGCCGGCAGCAACGTGGGCTTCAGCTCCCACGCCGACAGCAACGGCCACCGCTTCAACCCCAACAAGCTGCTGACCGATCCGTACGCCAAGGCGGT
>DASPJI010000872.1:0-2495 GCA_035628695.1 Thermoanaerobaculia bacterium
TGTGGCAAACGGACGGTGTCGTCCTCGAGGCCCCGTCTCAAGATCTCCTTGGCGATGCGCTGCTTGTCGGGGGATCGAGGATCGAAGAGGTAGACGAGGACGTTCGTATCAATCAGAGCGGCCACGGGTATAGAGATCCTCGCGGGTCCAGCCCCGATCACCGGTGCGAGGGAGCGGACTACGCCTGGCCTCCCGCTGCTCCTGTCGCCGAGTTGCCTCATCGAAGAGCCGGAGCCGCGTCTCTCGATCGAGGGGTGTCTGCCGGACGGGTGGGAGGATGCGGATGGAATCTCCGGAAGCCAGCCACTCGACCTCATCCCCCGGACGGATGCCGAACTGATCGGCGATCTCTCTGGGCAGGGTTACCTTGTACTCGGGGCTCACCTTGGCCATGGCGTCTCCCATGATAGCAACAAGAGTACGTCCCGGAGCGCCTCAAAAATCCGCCACCAGCGTCACCGGACCATCGTTCACCAGGGCCACCTGCATGGTGGCCCGGAAGCGGCCGGTCTCGACCTTGAAGCCGCGCTGTCGGAGATCCTCGGCCAGGGCATCCACGAGGGGGGCGGCCTCCTCGGGCGGGGCGGCGTTGATGAAGGAGGGGCGGCGGCCTCCTTCTATATTGCCGAGGAGGGTGAACTGGGAGACCACCAGGAAGGCGCCCCCCGCCGCCGCCGCGTCCAGGTTCATCTTGCCCGCCTCGTCCTCGAAGATGCGGAGGCCGGCGAGCTTGCCGGCGGCAGTGCGGACCTTCTCCGGCCCGTCCCCCCGCTCGATGCCGACCAGCAGCAGGAGACCGCGGCCGATCTCCCCCACCGTCTCGCCATCCACTGTCACCGACGCCGACGTCACCCGCTGTACGACGATCCGCACCTTTGCCCACCTCCAGAGGAAGAAAGTCGTCCGAAAAGATGTTCCGCGCACCTCCGGCTCCGGCCGGCGGTGTGATACCGTAGCCGATTCAGACCGGAGGAGAAAGGGACGCATGATCAACAAAGTCATCCTGGTTGGCAACCTCGGCCGTGACCCCGAGGTGCGGTCGACTCCGTCGGGCCAACCGGTCGCGACCTTCACGCTGGCCACGAGCCGGCGCTGGAAGGACAAGAACGGGCAGCGCCAGGAGCAGACCGAGTGGCACACGGTGGTCTGCTGGGGACGGCAGGCGGAGGTGGCCGGGCAGTATCTGACCAAGGGCAAGCAGGTCTACGTCGAGGGGCGCCTCCAGACCCGCTCCTGGGACGACAAGAACAGCGGTGAGAAGCGCTACAAGACCGAGGTCGTCTGCGAGAACTTCCAGATGCTCGGCGGGCGCGGCGGCGACTTCGAAGGCGGCGGCATGGGCGCCCCGTCCCACGGCGGCGGCGGCCCCGTCTACGACGAAGGCGGCTACGGCGGCGGTCCCGAGGACGACGACATCCCGTTTTGAGGAGAATCGGCCCCGGGTCTCATGGGATCGGTCCCGGGGCCTCCCCTGACAGATGACAGGAGAGAGGAACCATGCGTTACACCGTGATCCTCGAAAAGGGACGTGAGGGGGGCTATGTGGCCCTGTGCCCTGCCCTGCCGGGATGTGTCTCCCAAGGTCTTACGCGCAACGAAGCCATGGACAACATCCGCGAGGCGGCCGAGGTCTATCTAGAGGCTCTGCAGGAGGATGACCTCCCGATTCCCGAAGAGACGGGTAGGGAGATTCTCGACATCGAGGTCGCATGAGCCGACTTCCTCGAGGGCTCTCGGGGAGGCGGGTGAGAAGAGCCCTCGAGCGCGCTGGCTTCTACTTGAAGCGACAGAAGGGAAGCCACATGGTCCTACGGAGGGATCATCCCTTTGCTCAGGTCATCGTCCCCGCTCACGACCAGATCGATACAGGAACGCTGGCGTCCATTCTCGATGCCGCTGGAGTGTCTGTAGACCAGTTCATCGAGCTTCTCTGATCCCTGCCCACTCCTGAGTTAGACTCCCTCCTGCGAGCTTCGCTTCATCAGTGAATGGTCTCCCGTCTGGCGCCTCCTTGGAGGCGGAGGGCGGGTTGTACGTGCAGGAGCCTTCCGGGAATGGCAGACCGCGAGCAGACCCCGCCCTCTCCGCCGCTCTGGCACCGCCTATGGCGGAGCCCGGAGCCGGAGATCTCTGCGGCGGCGGCGAGCGGCGAGCTCCAGGTGGCCGCGGTCCGCCTGCTGCTCCTCTCCGTCCTGCTCTACCTGCCGCTCCGCGAGTACCTGCCCGCCATCGCCTATACGCTGGTCGACGGCTCCTGGAGCGTGAACCCGATGCGCGACCCGCGCTTGGTGCTCGCGGTGGCCGGCGGGTCCCTCTTCGCGGCGCTGATGATCTACTCCACCGTCCAGCGCAACCGCGGCTCGTCATGGATCGGATTCGTGAGCAGCGCCCTGGACGTCACCCTGGTCAGCGGCATGCTGCTCCTCGTCCTGCTCCTCGGCCGCCCCGAGGAGGCGCTGGACGACGCCGTGGTCTTCCCCGTCTACTTCCTGGCC
>DASPJI010000873.1:0-8125 GCA_035628695.1 Thermoanaerobaculia bacterium
GGCGGGTTCCCAGCCGGCGAAGTAGGAGCGGATGCGCCTCTTCGATCTCGTCGCCACCTCGCAGCGGGTCTCCGAGACGCGGGCCCGGCTGCAGAAGACCGGAGCCCTGGCGGACCTGCTGCGGCGCTTAGGGCCGGAGGAGATCGACATCGCCGTCGCCTACCTCTCCGGTCACCTGCGGCAGGGGAGGATCGGCCTCGGCGGCGCCGTGGTGCGCAATGCGATATCTGGAGGGGCCGGGTCGTCGGCGGCGGAGCCCTCGCTCACCCTGATGGAGGTGGACGCCACGTTCGAGCGCATCGCCGGGGTGAGCGGCGCCGGCTCGACGGCCGAGCGGGGGCGCCTGCTGTCGGACCTCCTCTCCCGGGCGACGCACGAGGAGCAGGACTTCCTGGTGCGGCTGATCCATGGCGAGCTGCGGCAGGGGGCGCTGGCCGGGTTGATGGCCGAGGCGCTGGCCGCGGCGGCGGCGGTGCCGGCCGAGGAGGTGCGCCGGGCGCTGATGCTGGCCGGCGAGCTGCCGGCGGTGGCCAAGGCCGTGCTCACCGAGGGGCGGCCGGGGCTCGCCCGCTTCCACCTCCAGCTCTACCGGCCGCTCCAGCCCATGCTCGCCCAGCCGGCGGGGGACGTCGCCGAGGCGCTGGAGCGGCTGGGGGAGGCGGCGCTGGAGCTCAAGCTCGACGGCGCGCGGGTGCAGGTGCACAAGGCGGAGGAGGGGGTGCGGGTCTACTCGCGCCGGGGCAACGACGTCACCCACGCGGTGCCGGAGCTGGTCGAGTCGGTCCAGGCCCTGCCGGCGCGGCGGCTGCTGCTCGACGGCGAGGTCATCGCCCTGCGGCCGGACGGCACGCCGCATCCGTTCCAGATCACCATGCGCCGCTTCGGCCGCAAGCTGGACGTCCCCCAGATGCGCGGTGAGCTCCCCCTCACCCCCTTCTTCTTCGACCTCCTGCACCTGGACGGCGACGACCTCATCGACCGGCCGGCGGGGGAGCGCTTCGCGGCGCTCGAGGAGGCGGTCCCCGGCCTCGCCGTGCCGCGCCGGGTGACCGCCGACCCCGAGGAGGCCGACGCCTTCTTCGAGGAGGCGCTGCGGCGCGGGCACGAGGGGATCATGGCCAAGGCCACGGACTCTCCCTACGAGGCGGGCAAGCGGGGCTTCTCGTGGCTCAAGGTGAAGCCCGCGCACACCCTGGACCTGGTCGTCCTGGCCGCGGAGTGGGGGCACGGCCGGCGCAAGGGATGGCTGTCGAACCTCCACCTGGGCGCCCGCGATCCGGAGAACGGCGCCTTCGTCATGCTGGGCAAGACCTTCAAGGGGATGACCGACGAGACCCTCGCCTGGCAGACCCGGAAGCTGCAGGAGCTGGCCCTCTCGACCGACGGCTGGACCGTCTACGTCCGCCCCGAGCTGGTGGTGGAGATCGCCTTCAGCGATGTCCAGGAGAGCCCGCACTACCCCGCGGGCATGGCCCTGCGCTTCGCCCGCGTCAAGCGCTACCGCGACGACAAGACCGCCGCCGAGGCCGACACCATCGATACCGTTCGGAAGATCTTCGCGTCGGGGAGGGGCTGAGCCCCTCCCCGACTGGGGGATCACGACGCCCGCTGCTCCTGCACCTGGCGCATCTGGGTGACGACCTCCTGGCCGCCGTAGTAGAGGTGCGACAGCGGGTCCTGGGTGTTGCCCAGGGACTGGCGGTCGGTCTCGACGGTGAGGGTGCCGCGCGGCGTCAGGGCGTAGAACCGCACCATGTCGGCGTCGGGGAGAGGGTAGGTGGTGGTGCGGCTCATCGCGGGCATGGCGCTCTTCGTCAGGGCGATGAACTCCTTGGCGGCCTTGCGCACGGCCTCGTGGGCGCCGCCGCCCCGCATGCCGCCGCCCGCCCGGTAGTAGATGCCCGCGTCGCCGTCGGCGAAGCAGGCCAGGGTGACGACGTTGTTGGGCACCCCGATCTCCATCACCGCGCCGTAGGGCTCCTCGTCGGCCACCTGGCCGGCCGGACCGAGGTTCTGGGGCAGGGTCGCGAGCGCCTGCTGGCGCAGCCGCTCGAAGACCACCTCCGGCGGGTCCTGGGGCTTGACCGGCCGCGTGACGGCGGCCCGGGAGTCGCCCCCTCGCGCCGGGGGAGCCGGCTGGCTCGCGGCCTTCCGCTTCCGCATGACGACGACGAGGATGATGATGAGGGCGATGGTGAGGATGGGCTGGATAGGGTGGATATGTCGCATCGGCTCGTTCTGGCTCCGCGTTCTGTCCGTCTGAGGCGCACCCGTACGTCCCACCCGAGGCAAGGGATGCGGGGATGGCCCTCTCTGCATTCGCTCTGTTGGTCCGATGCTACAGGAGAAGCGGCGCCGGTGATAGGGGGAGGGCTAGCCGGGCGGCTCCTCTGCTAATCTCCTGGCCGGATCCAAACCGATTCTCGTGAGGTCCCCGTCATGAGGTTTCCGCAGACCGCCGGTGCCATCCTCGTCCTCCTGCTCCTCCCGACGTTCGCGCGTACGCAGGAGGCTCCGGCCGATCCCGCCGCCAAGGTGGATGCCATCTTCGCGAGGTTCAATACCCGGACGACGCCGGGCTGCGCCGTCGCCGTCGAGAGGGACGGCCAAAGGGTCCTCTCCCGGGCCTACGGCATGGCCGACCTGGAGCACGACGTGCCGATCACCCTCGACACCGTGTTCGAGGCCGGCTCCGTCTCGAAGCAGTTCACCGCGGCGGCCGTGGTGGCCCTGGCGCGGCAGGGCAAGCTGTCGCTGGACGACGACGTCCGCAAGTACATCCCCGAAGTGCCGGACTACGGCACGCCCATCACCCTGCGCCACATGATGCAGCACACGAGCGGCCTGCGCGACTGGGGCTCCGTGGCGGAGATGGAGGGCTGGCCGCGCGGACTGCGGGCCCACACCCACGCCCACGTGCTGGAGATCGTCTCCCGGCAGAAGGCGCTCAACTTCCCGACCGGGTCCGAGCACTCCTACAGCAACTCGGGCTACAACCTGATGGCGATCCTGGTGGACCGGGTGAGCGGCGAGCGCTTCGCCGAATTCACCCGCAAGCTCCTCTTCGAGCCTCTCGGCATGACCCGCACCCAGTGGCGCGACGACTACGCCCGCGTGGTGAAGGGCCGGGCGATCGCCTACGGCCCCCCTCAGGACGAGGTCTACCGCAGCCTGATGCCGTTCGAGAACGTCCATGGCAACGGCGGCCTGCTGACGACGGTGGGGGACCTGCTCCTCTGGAACCGGAACTTCGAGCACCACCGGGCCGGCGGGCCGGAGCTGGTCTCCGAGCTCCAGCATCGCGGCCGGCTGACCGATGGCCGGGAGATCGAGTACGCCGGCGGGCTCTACGTGACCAACTACTGCGGCGTGCCGGAGGTGAGCCATGGCGGCGCGACCGGCGGCTACCGGGCCTTCCTGGCGCGCTATCCCGAGCAGCGGCTGTCGGTGGCGCTCCTCTGCAACGCGGCGGAGGCGGATTCGGGAGCCCTCGCCCACCAGGTGGCCGAGCTCTACCTTCCCGCGGGGGTCTGCAAGGAGGCCCCCGCCGGTGCCGGCAGTTCCCCCATCCCGCTCCCGGCCGCGGACCTCGAGGCCAAGGCGGGCCTCTACCGCAACCTGCGCACCGGCATGCCGGTGCGGCTCCTGATCCAGGACGGCAAGCTCCGGTCCGAGCAGGGGGACGAGCTGCTGCCGCTGTCGCGCACCGTCTTCGAGTCCCGGCCGGGCCGCGCGCGGGTGGAGTTCGATCTGGCGCCGGACGGCCGTCCCAGGTCGATGCGGGCCACGACCGCGAGCGGCGACACGCTCCCCTTCGAGCGGGTGGCGGACTTCACGTCCACGGCCGAGCAACTCGCCGCCTACCCAGGGGAGTACCGCAGCGACGAGGCGCAGGCCACCTACACGGTGGTGCTGGAGGAGGGTGAGCTCGTCCTGCGGCGCCGGCCGGACTTCTCGACCCGCCTCCAGCCGGCCTACCCGGACGCCTTCACCATCCCGGCCGGCCTGGTGCGCTTCATCCGCGGCGCCGACGGCAAGGTGAAGGAGATGAGCATCGGCAGGACCCGGGTGCGGGACATGCGGTTCCAGCGGGTGCGTTAACGAGGAGGAATGCGATGGGAATTGAGCATGAGTACATGATCCACCTGTTCGACGTGGCGACCGCTCTGGAGGCGGGCAAGCTCTCGTCGATCAAGCCCTATGGTCCCACTCCCGACGGTTTCTCGGGCGGGACGCCCAACCAGAAGCTGCTGCTGGCCGCGGTGTCCTACTGCGACGCCGTCGCGGTCCAGGCGCCGGGCCTCAGCGTCGACAAGGCAAAGAAGCTCGTCCAGCAACTGATCGGTTTTCAGAAGCAGGCGCACTGTCTGGTCGGGAAGGCCTGGGAGCCTCTGACGCCGTCTCATGGGCAGCTCTGGTGGGCGGGATGGCTCGCCATCCTCGCGCTGGCGGCCCGGGGCAAGGACGCCGCCACCGAGGCCGCCGGCGTTTCCTGGGTGCGCGCCGAGGCGGCCCTCTGCCACCTCTCCGGCGCGTACCAGGGCGGTTGCTATGTCGTGTTCACCCCGGGCGCCCGCGGTGGCCGACCCGACAAGACGGACCTGACCACCAATCCGGCCCGCGACATGGGCTACGACATGCTGGTCACCGGGAAGATGCCGTCCGGCTCCAAGTGGAAGAATCAGTACAACGTGGGCCCCTACTTCCTCTCCTGGTTGTGCCAGGCGCAACCTGCCACGTTCCAGCGGCTGCGTGAGCCCGGCTCGGGGACTTTCCTCGCCGGCCCCAAGGGTGTGGAGATCTGGACCGAGGCCGATCTGCCGAACCTGATCAATCCGCTCCACGTCACCCGCACCGGCGCGGAATTCGTCTCGTGGTTCCCCGTGCTCGAGACCCTGGAGCCGCAGTGGTTCGCCGCGCTGCTGGGCAGCGAGCCGCAGTTCGGGTTCTGGAACGGGCAGGCGGAGCTCAAGAACGGCGGGCCCTGCCCGTATCCGATCCCTGCGCTCTCGAACCCGCAGTATCAGATCGTCGTCGGCTCGGGAGGCGTGGCGTAGGGTTCTCGAATCCTATTCTCCGGGTGACAACGGGACGTCCGCCATGCGCCAGACGCCGAGCCTCTTGTCCGCGTAGATCCCGCCGGTGTGGAGGCAGCGCTCGTCGATGAGCCTCAGGGGCGGGGGGAAGTGGAAAGGGGGGCGTTCGAGGTTGAGCGGGCGCCAGGCGCCCGTCTCGATCTCCTCGTTGCCGCGCTCGCCGATGAAGGTGGTCACCACGAGATAGCGCGCGCCGCTCCGCCGCAGGCTCTCCAGGGCGCGCCAGATGTCGGCGGTGCGGAGATGGACGAGGCAGTCGCGGCAGAGGACCACGTCGGCCCGCGGCAGCTCGTCGCGGGTCAGATCGAGCCGCAGGAAGCGCCGACGCCGGCTGCCGTGCCGTCGGGCGTTGCGCTCCACCAGCTCGGGGACGACGTCGACGCCGATGTAGCGCTCGGCCTCGTCCGCGACCGGCCCGATCCAGTTGAAGTCGCCACACGGGGCGTCGAGCAGCACGCGGGTCCCCAGGTCCCGCAGGACGGCGGCGAGATCGTCCCGGAAATCGGCGGCCCGCTCGTGGGTCGACCCCGGCCCCGAGACGGACTCGCCGCTGCCCCAGGCGTTCGAGCGATAGATCTCTCCGAAGACACGCTCCATCTCCCCCGGAGGGCTGCCTCCGGCGTCCTTGCCCCTCCAGGCCTCGCGCCAGCGGCGCCGGATGCCCTCGATCATCGGAGGTGTTCAGAGCCCGGAGCCGCAGTACTTGCAGAAGCGGGCATCGGCATCGTGCCCCTCGGCGCCGCAATGCGGGCAGGCCTGGGCCGAGACGGAGCCGGGGCGCCGGGAGAGCTCGACGGTGACGATGCCCGTCGGCACCGCGATGATGCCGTAGCCGAGGATCATCACGGCCGAGGCAAGGATCTTGCCCAGCGTCGTGACCGGCGCAAGGTCCCCGTAGCCGACGGTGGTCAGGGTGACGATCGCCCAGTAGATGCTCTGCGGGATGCTCGTGAAGCCGTGCACCTCCCCCTCGACGAGGTACATCAGGGCGCCGATGATCACCACCAGGATGAGGACCGTGGCCAGGAAGACGGTGATCTTGCGGACGCTGGCGCGCAGGGCGGCCTTGAGGGCCTGGGCCTCGCCGAGGAAGTGGGCGAGCTTGAGGATCCGGAAGATCCGCAGAAGGCGCAGCGCGCGGATGACGAGCAGGGCCTGGGTGCCCGGCATGATCAGGCTCAGATAGGTGGGGAGGATGGCGGCGAGGTCGACCAGCCCGAAGAAGCTGCGGGCATAGCGGAGAGGCCGCCGGACGGCCACCAGGCGCAGGACGTACTCGACGGTGAACAGTCCGGTGAAGAACCACTCGGCGGCGCGCAGCTCCGCGCCATAGGCGATCCGCAGCGACCGCACGCTCTCGAGCAGCACCGCCAGGACGCTCGCCAGGATGCACACCAGGAGCGCGAGGTCGAACGTCTTGCCCGCCTGGGTGTCCGCCTCGAAGACGACCTCGTGGAGCCGTTCCCGCCAGCGCGAGCCGGTGGGCCACTCCTCGGCGGGGTAGGACCCTTCCTTCTTCACCCGGGGATCATATCCCCCGCGCGGTCCGTCCGGGTCGCCGTGGCTCGCGCAGTCGGCGGGGAGCACCCATCCTCTTCAGGGGGACATCTCCCGGAGGAGGACATCCATGAAGAGATTGGTTTTCTCGGCTCTCCTGCTGCTTCTGGCCCTCGGGCTCGGCATGGCGCCGGACGCCGCGGCCAAGCCGGGCTGTACGATCGCCTGCGAGTCCGATCCCACGATCACCTGTACGAGCACGGTGGGAGATTGCTCCTACTACTACGGCGCCTACGACTACATCGTCTGCAACGGCTGGGCGACTCGCTGCCCGCTGCCGTAGCCGCCTCATCCCCCGCATGACGGCGGGATCCGGAGCCGGCGGCGACTACGCCGCCGGCTCCGCCCCCGCTCCTGCCAGAGATTCGAAGCCCAAACTGTCGCAGCGTACCGGTGAATTGTCTCGCCGTAACTTTGGCTTGCGACAGTTTCGGACCCGGCGCACCGGCCGGCGGCTGCAACTGTCGCGGAGAGCTGGTCGGCGAGACGCCGTAACGTTCAGGTCTCTCGCTGGACCCTGTCTTTGTCGCGCAGACCTCTAGGTTGTAGCAGAGGGGCTCCAGGCTGTCTTACCAGAATGTTGACTTGTCGCGGATCATTGTTGAAAGCATCGCCATGAGTCTTGAGGTGTCGCTCTGGAGGCTTGCGATGTCGCCGAGTTGTCGTAGGGTGTTGTAGATGACTCGACGATGTCGCGGAGTAGCTGCGAACTGTCTCTGTGCATCGATGAAATGTCGTAGGGTGTCGCGATGCGGCCGATTGGAAGAGTGCGACGCGACAATGTAACGGTACGCTGCGACATCTGCACGCTACGGCGGGATGATACCCCCTGCCGCGCGACAGTGGTGGATTGCGGGAAGCCGCCGGAGATGGTAATGTCGCGGAGTAGTCGCAAAGTGTCGCGGAGGAAGGTTCGCGCGCCCGGTCGGAGGGGACGGCGCGACATCGGTCCGTTCTGGCGCCTGGACCCAGGCTTCTGCGCGACAGATCTGCGCTTCGGAGAGGCGCCGGAACGGTCCGGCGTGTCGCCGGCGGTGGTGCCGCGACAACTTGAACGTCCGGCGCGCCGTCGAAGGGGACGGCGCGACAGAGAGGGGATACGATGAGCCCGAATCCGTCCATCCAGGATGTCCTGGCCAGTTTGGAGGCGAAGGTGGAGAGCCTGTCGCGGCAGTTGGAGGTGCATACCCGGCAGGAGGCCTTCCATCGGGAGCAGAAGGAGCAGACGGCTGCCGAGCTGGAGGAGGTATCGCGGCACCTGGAGGAGTTCCGGCGGACGGCGGGCGCGGTGCTCCAGATCACGGCCGCGGAGCGGCGGCCACCCGCGGCCGGGGAGGACGACGGCCCGAACCTCGGCGGCAGGCCCATGGTGAGCCGTCTGGTCGCCGCCGTCATCGCCGAGAAGCGAGGCGACGAGCGCTTCAACGCCTCGAGGATCACCCAGGAGATCGACCGCCGCTACAGCAAGCGGC
>DASPJI010000874.1:0-37098 GCA_035628695.1 Thermoanaerobaculia bacterium
TCCTTCAGCGCTTCTCCCGGCCGGCCGCTCACTATCAGCCAACGCACCCCGGTGTCATGGGCCGCCTCCAGCGTCTCGCGGATCTTCCCGTCGCGCGAAAGCTCGCCGAGGGACAGCCCCTGGGAGCGGGTCCCCTGCTTCTCCAGGAGGGCGCGGAGCAGGGCCGACTTGCCGGCCCCGGGCCAGCCCCAGACCTGCACCAGCGGCGCCTCCAGAGATTCGAGCCGGCGGAGGAGGCGCTCGGTTTGCGGCAGGAGATAAAGCGGCTCGTCCATCCTTACAGCATCCCAATGACATCCCAAAAGGAAACGGGGGAGAGGCCGCGAAGCTACCACAGACCGGGGTGACAGCCTACCCGGAGAGGCCTGGCCTATCTCCGCAGGAGGGCTTTCAGCTCGCCGGCCGAGACCTCGGAATCATTGGAGGCCCGCTCGGCGAGGCCCGCCGCCAGCACTTGGCGCCACAGGGCAGCGAAGCAGCGCGTAGTGATCTTGCCGATGCTCGACATCCGGTAGCCCAGCTTCTCCGCCACCTCGGGCGCCTCGTACCCCAGACGGAAGCGGAGCCGGAACAGCGACTGGCACTTCGCGGGGAGCCGCTCGATCACCCCCGCCAGGTCCGAGAGCAAGTCGGCCTTCTCCTGCGGCGGATCCACCGGCTGCGACAACCACTCCAGCAGCGTCTCGTCCACCGCCGCGTAGATCCGGCGCCGGCGGGTCCGCCAGTACATCAGGCAGTGGCGGCGCAGGGTCCCCACCAGCCAGGCCTCGGGGTCGCGGACCCGGTCCCATTGATAGAGGAGCGCCAGCAGCGCCTGCTGAAGAAGGTCTTCAGCGTCGCCGCTCGGGACGCGGTACTTGACGAGGATCCGCTTGAGCGTCGGCTCGACCTTCTTCAGGAAGTCGTCGAAGGAGGAGCCTGCCTCTGGGCTTTCCATCCGTTCCATGAGAGCCGACCACAGGGTAGTCCTCCGTCAAAGTAGCAGTTCTGCTACTGACTGTCCAGCTTATAGATCCATTGAAAATCAAGAGGATACGAGGGCTCAGACGCCTTCGCGCAGGTGGTCCCGGACCTGCTGGAGGTCTTCCCAGGTGGGACGCTTGAGCGCCGGGTTCCGCAGCAGGGCGGCCGGGTGGTAGGTCACCATGGCCGGCACTCCCTGGATGGTGTACCACCGGCCGCGCATCTGCCCGATGGGACTGTCGGTGCCCAACAGCGCCTGCGCCGCGATCCGGCCCAGTGCCACGACCACCCGCGGGCGGACGAGCGCGATCTGCCGCTCCAGGTAGCCGCGGCAGGCGGCGACCTCGTCTGGCTGGGGGTCGCGGTTGCCGGGCGGCCGGCATTTGACGACATTGGCGATGTAGACCTCGTCACGCGTCATCTCCATGGCCTGGATGATGCGGGTCAGCAGCTCCCCCGCCGCGCCGACGAACGGCAGCCCCTGGCGGTCCTCTTCGGCCCCGGGGCCCTCGCCGATGAACATGAGGTCGGCGTTCGGATTGCCGGAGCCGAAGACCACCTTGTGGCGCCCCTCGGCCAGCCGGCAGCGGGTGCACCCCTCGGTGGACGCCCCCAGGGCCGCGAGGGCGGCGGCGCGTTCCGGGGCGTCGTCCGCCGCGACAGGAAGTGCGGGCGCGGCGGGCTCCGGGGAGGCCACCTCCGGGGAAGCCATCTCTTGGATGGCGGCCTCCTGGGGGATGGCGGCGGGCTCGGGCGCCACCACCGTGGCCACGGGAGCCCTGGGGGCCCGGGGCCGCAGGTAGACGTCCCCGTAACCGATCTCGCCCAGGTAGGCGAGGAGGTCAGACAACGGGGCGGACGGCGGTGCGCTCATGGCTGGGAAGAAGGACGGCGAAGAGGTCCAGCAACTGGCCGGCGATGGCCGACTTGGGGCTGCGCGGCACGAAGAGGGGCGGGCCCTCGCGACGGAACACTGTCACCTCGTTGGCCTCGCTGCCGAAGGCGATGTCGGGGCGCGAGACGTCGTTGGCCACCAGGAAGTCCACCCCCTTCGCTTCCATCTTGCGGCGGGCGTTGGCCTCCAGGTCGTCGGTCTCGGCGGCGAAGCCGACGCGCACCGCGTCCGGGGCGACCGCCACGAGCCCGGCCAGGATATCGGGGTTCTCCTCCAGCTCGATGGCGGCGAGGCCCTGGGTCTTCTTGATCTTACGGGCGGCGGGGCGGCTCGGCCGGTAGTCGGCGACCGCGGCGGACATGATCACCAGGTCGGCCTCGGGCGCGTGCTCGCGGACCGCGCGCTCCATCTCCCGCGCCGTGGTGACGTCGATCCGCCGCACCCCGGGAGGCGTGGCGAGCGCCACCGGCCCCGCGACCAGCACCACGCGGGCGCCGCGCCGCGCCGCTTCGGCGGCCAGGGCGAAGCCCATCTTGCCGCTCGACCGGTTGCCCAGGAAGCGCACCGGGTCCACCGGCTCATGAGTGGGGCCGGCGGTCACCAGCACCGTCCGCCCGGCGAGCGGCCCGCGGCCGGCGACCGCCTCGACGGCCTCGACGATGGCGTCGGGGTCGGCCATCCGGCCCATCCCCACCTCTCCCGAGGCGAGGGGGCCCTCCACCGGCCCGGCGAACCAGACGCCGCGGCGGCGCAGCGTGTCCACGTGCTCCTGGACGGCGGGCTGGCTCCACATGACGGAGTGCATGGCGGGAGCGGCCACCACGGGGCCGGCGAAGGCCAGGGCCGTGGTGGTGAGGAAGTCGTCGGCGAGGCCGAGGGCCAGACGGCCGAGGACGTGGGCCGTGGCCGGCGCGACGCACAGCACCTCCGCCCAGGCGGCGGCGGTGATGTGCGCCTCCTCGCCGGAGCCGGTCGGCTCCAGGTACTCCTCCTGGTGGACGGCGTGGCCGGAGAGGACCTCGAGGGTCAGCGGCGTGACGAAGGAGGCGGCGCTACGCGTCAGCGCGCAGCGCACGTCGTGGCCGCGCGCCCGCAGGCGCCGGACCAGCTCCGCGGCCTTGTAGGCCGCAATGCCGCCGCTGACGCCGAGCAGGACGCGCACGGGCGGCTCAGTGGACCTCGGCGGCGGCGGTCTCGCCCTCCGCCTCGGCGGTCTCCTTCGGCGGCGGCGGGCCGTAGCCCCAGTCGACCGCCTTCTGGTGGATCTCTTCCATGGCGACGGTGGTGGATTTGCGCTTGCCGGCCTCGACCTTGGCCCGGGCACCGCGCATGAGCTGCTCGGCGCGGCTCGCGGCCACGAGGACGAGACGGAACTTGCTGTCGACGGTCGGCGGAGTCTTGGGTTCCATGTTCAAACAGTCTCCTCGGGGAGCGGACATCGCCGCCACCCTGGATGGCAGAAGGTCTAGGCCTGGGAGGCCGGAGCCCGTTCTTGAAAGTCTAGGAGGATGGCCTGGATCCGGGGAAGCATGCGATCACGGCGATGGCGCTTCTCCAGGATGATGGCCGCCAGGACGTCGCTCGCACGGCGGGCATCGTCATTGATGATAACATACCGGTACTGCTCGAAACGACGCACCTCCCGCAGCGACACCGCGAGACGGCGGGCGATCGTCTGCTCGTCGTCCTGGGCCCGCCGGCGCAGGCGGCTCTCCAGATCCTCGTAGCTCGGGGGCATGACGAAGATGCCGTGCGCCTCCGGATGCCGGTGGAGCACCCGCTCGGCCCCCTGGACGTCGATGTCCAGAAGCACGTCGGTCCCTTTCGCCAGCCGCGGGAAGACCTCGTCGTTGGCCGTGCCGTAGAAGTTGCCGTGCACCTCGGCCCACTCGAGGAAGCGGCCTGCGTCGATCATGCCGCGGAAGGTGGCATGGTCGACGAAGTGATAGTCCCGGCCGTCGATCTCGGCGCCGCGCGGCGCGCGGGTGGTGTAGCTCACCGAGAACGCCAGATCGCCCAGGCCGGCGAAGCTCCCCTGCTTCAGACCCTGGATCAGGCTCTGGATGAGCGTCGTCTTGCCCGCGCCGGAGGGGGCGGAGAGGATGAAGAGCTCGCCGGCTGAGGTCATTGTGCTCAAGGAGCCCCGATTCTATCTCACTCGACGTTCTGGACCTGCTCGCGGATCTGCTCGCAGAGCACTTTGGCGTCCAGCACGGCACGGGTCATCTCGGCGTTGCGGCACTTGGCCCCGAGGGTGTTGAGCTCCCGGAACACCTCCTGGGTGAGGAAGTCCAGGCGCTTGCCCGTAGGGCCCGGCTCCGCGGCCACGGACCGGAAGTGCTCCAGGTGGGAGCGCAGGCGGTCGATCTCCTCGCTGACGTCGCTACGGTCGATCAGCAGAGCGATCTCCTGGGCCACACGCGCCTCGTCGACGGCACGGCCGTCGAGCAGCTCGCCGACGCGGCGCCGGAAGGTGGCCGCCATCTCCTCGCGCACCGGGCCGCGCAGCTCGTCGAGCCGCGCCACGATCTCCGCCAGGCCGCGCAGGCGCTCCTCCATGGCCGCCGCCAGGCTCGCCCCCTCGAGCAGGCGGCCGGAGACAAGCTGGGAGACGGCGTCCCTCACCACCTTGAGCAGCAGCTCGTGATCCGCCTCGTCCCACTCCTCCGCCTCGACGTCGACGCGGAACGCCTCCGGGATGCGCAGCAGGTCGCCGGCGCCCAGGCCGCGCTCGATCAGCCCCTCCTCGACCAGCCGGTGGGTGGCGGCGTGGGCGGCGCGGGCGATCCCGAGATGGAACTCCACCGTCGCATGGCGCTCGGCGCGCGGCCGGGCGTCGATCCGCACCTCGACGCGGCCACGCGAGAGCTCCCGTCCGAGCAGCTCCCGCACCGCCGACTCGCTCGACCGGATCTCGTCGCCGATCCGGAGCGCCAGGTCGAGGAACCGGTGGTTGACCGCCTTGAGGCTCACCGACACGATGTGCCGCGCGTTCTCGGCCGAGGCCTCGCCATACCCTGTCATACTGCGCATCGAATCCCCCTGTTCATTCAGATCCTCCCCCCGACCGCCCGGCCAGCCGCTCGGCCTCGGCCTCGGCGGCGTCCAGGCGGCGCTTGAGCTCCGCGGCGGCCGCGGCCGGATCGGCCCGGCGCTCCACGTACAGCGGCTCGCCGTAGACGTAGTGCACGGTGGAAAACGGCAGCGGCACCACCATGCGGTCCCAGGAGCCCAGGCGCCGGGCCCGGGTCGCCGCCAGCGCCGCCGGCTGGATCGGGAACCCGGACATCGCCGCGGCGATGATCACCCCCTGCTGCACCTCCCCTGCCGGCCCGCGCGGCCCGTCCGGCGTGAAGCCCAGGTCCGAGCCCTCCGCCGCCATGCGCAGCAGCCCGCGCAGCCCCGCCGCGCCGCCCCGGGTGGTGGAGCCGCGGCAGGTGTCGATCCCCAGGCGGGCGAGGGTGCGGACCATGATCTCGCCGTCCCGGCTGTGGCTCGACAGCACCGTCATCCGGCGCCCCCGGTAGCCGTACGGCATCAGCAGCATGTGGCGGTGCCAGAACGCCAGGATGAAGTGCTCGCCCCGCTGCTCCCACTGGCGCACCAGCTCGTCGCCGTGATAGCGCCGCCGGACGCTCGCCGCCAGGCCGCGGATGAACCCCGCGCCCAGCAGGGAGAGGATGGCGATATCCCTGCTCACACCCGGAACTGCAGATCGTGGAGCCGCTTGTAGGAGCCGCCCAGAGCCATGAGCTGTTCGTGGGAGCCCTCCTCGACGATGCGCCCCGCCTCCATCACCGCGATGCGGTCGGCGCGCTGCACGGTCGAGAGGCGGTGGGCGATGACCAGCGTCGTGCGCCCCTGCATCAGGTTGTAGAGCGCCTTCTGGACCAGCGCCTCGGACTGGCTGTCGAGGTGGGAGGTGGCCTCGTCGAGGATCAGGATGGGGGCGTTCTTGAGCAGCGCCCGGGCGATCGCCAGGCGCTGCCGCTGGCCGCCGGACAGCCGCACGCCCGACTCGCCGATCACCGTCTCGTACCCCTGCGGGAGCTGCATGATGAACTCGTCCGCGTACGCCGCCGCCGCGGCCTCGCGCACCCGCTCCAGCGGCAGGTCGGAGCGCCCGTAGGCGATGTTGTTGCGGATCGTGTCGTTGAACAGCACCGTGTCCTGGGTGACCATGCCGATCAGCGACCGCAGGCTTTTGAGCTCCAGGTCCCGGATGTCGGTGCCGTCGAGCGCGATCCGACCTGTGTCGGGGTCGAAGAAGCGCGGCAGCAGGTTGACCATGGTCGACTTGCCGGCGCCCGAGGGGCCCACCAGGGCCACGATCTCGCCGGCGCGGACGGCGAGGTCCACGTCCCACAGCGCCGGCCGGTCCTCGTAGGCGAAGGAGACGCGCTCGAAGGCGATCCCCTTCTCCACCCGCTCCACCGTCCGCGCGCCGGGCCGCTGCTCGATGTCGTTGGGGAGCTCCAGGAGGCGGCTCACCCGCTGCCCCGCCGCCGAGGCCTCCTGCAGGATCAGGTTGACCTTGTTCAGCTTGCGGATCGGGTCGTAGAGCATGTAGAGGGTGAAAAGGAACTGCACGAGCTGCGTCGGCGTCAGCTCCCCGGCGCGGATGCTCTTCCCGGCGTAGATCAGCAGCGCCGCCGCGCCGAACGCCGCCAGCGACTCGACCACCGGCCCGGAAGCGTGGGTGAGCATCTGCGCCCAGAGGTTGACCCGCAGGTGGCGGCGCGTCGCCTCGCGGAAGCGGCCGTACTCGAACTCCTCCATGCCGAACGCCTTGACCACGCGGTGGCCGCGGATCCCCTCGGCCATCAGGCTCGCCAGGTCGGCCATGCGCTCCTGGCTGCGGTGGCTGGTGCGGCGCATCCCCTTGCCGAAGCGGACGATGGGATAGACCAGGACCGGCGCCACCACCAGGGAGATGACCGCGAGCCGGAAATGGGTGGAGAGCAGCAGGCCGAGCAGGAAGAGAAGGGTGATCGACTGCTGGAAGAGGTCGAGCAGGCGGTTCGACACCGCGTTCTGCATCACCGCCACGTCGTTGATGATGCGCGCCACCAGCTCCCCGGACGGGTGCTCGGCGTGGAAGCGGCTCGACTGGCCGAGGATGTGCCAGTAGAGGTCGTTGCGGATGTCGGTCGTCACCCCCAGGCCGATGTGCTGGAAGGCGTAGCCGGACAGGAAGTCGGCCAGGCTGCGGATCAGGATGACGAGGACGAAGAGCAGGGGGACGAAGAAGACCACCTCGTCCGGCCCCACCCCCAGCCGGCGCTTGAGCGATTCGTAGCTGTCGTCGATCTGGTCGGCGACGTCGAAGCGCTTCTTGAGGTCGTCGAGGAAGGCCGGCTCCCCCGGCGGCCTGGCCGCATCTCCTGCGGCCGCCGCGTCTCCGGCGCTGTCCCCCGAGCCCGGCGAGCCGACGATCCCTCCCAGCCCGGGCAGCTGGTCGCCGTACTGGAGCACCTCGCCGAAGATCGGGCCGATGAGGAAGCTCAGCCCCGCCATGGTCCCGGCATAGACCACCATCGCCAGGGCGGCGAGCATCGCCCAGCCCACGTAGCGCCGGATGTAGTGCCAGAAGAAGGCCCGGATGCTCACGCCCGCACCCCCTCCGCCGCTTCCCTCGCTCCGGCATCCACCGGCTCCCCGGAGAAGCCGAGGAAGGCCGCGACCTCCCGCGCCGCCCGGGCGCTGGCGCCCCCCTCGCCCAGGCGGCCGCGCAGCTCGGCCAGGCCGGCGCGCACCTCCTCGCGCGGGGCGGTCTCGGTCAGCAGGCGGCGGGCCTCGTCGGCGATGCGGTCCGGCTGCGCCGCGCCCTGGAGCAGCTCCGGCACCACCTGCCGGCCGAGCACCAGGTTCACCAGGCTGTAGTGCGGCAGCCGCACCAGCATCCGCGCCAGCACATAGGTGCCGGTGGCGAGACGATAGAGCACGACCATGGGGGTCCCGAGGAGCCCGACCTCGAGCGTCGCGGTGCCGGAAGCGCAGAGGGCCAGGTGGGAGCCGGCGATCGCGTCGAAGCGGTCGCGCGCGATGATCTCCACGCGCTCCACCGGCAGGCCGGCGGCCACGATCTTCTCCTCCAGCAGCTCGCGCGGTACGGACGGTGCCTGGATCAGGCTCACCTGCACCGGCAGCTCGAGGGCGATGCGGCGCACCGCCTCCAGCATGGTGGGCAGCAGCGCCTCGATCTCACTGCGCCGCGACCCGGGGAGGAGCGCCAGGCGGAACGGCCCCTCCGGCTCCCCCTCCTCCCAGACCTGGGGGAGGCGCGGCACCTCGTCGACCAGCGGATGGCCGACGTGGACCACGTTCACCCCGTGCCCCTGGTAGAAGGAGGTCTCGAACGGGAAGAGCACCAGCATGCGGTCGACGACCTTGGCGATGGTCTTGACCCGGCCGCGGCGCCAGGCCCAGACCTGGGGGCTGATGTAGTAGACCACCGGCACCCCGCGCCGGCGCAGCTCCTTGGCGAGCCGCAGGTTGAAGTCGGGGAAGTCGACGAGCACCGCAGCGCGCGGGCGCCGCCGGTCCACCTGGCGGAGGATCTCGGCGAAGATCTGCCGCGCCCGGGGGAGGATCTTGAGCACTTCGGTGATCCCCACCACCGAGATCTCGGCGCTGTGCGCCACGGCATCGAGGCCGGCCGCCATCAGCTCGTCGCCTCCCAGGCCGAACGTGGAGAGCCCCGGCACCCGGCGGCGCAGCTCGGAAACGAGCCGCGCCGCGTGGAGGTCCCCGGATGCCTCGCCCGCCACGACCAGGAGGTCGACCCGGAGGTCTGGAGACCTCTCCCCGCCCACCATCGAGGTCATGGAATGGGCGCGGGCGGTCCCGGCGGGAACGGGTACATCAACCAGGCCACCAGCAGGCCGCCGGCCACCATCCCCAGGAAGAGCTGCAGGAAGAGCCGGGTCTGCTCCTTGCGCTCGCGCCGCCAGAGCAGGGTGAAGAACAGGCTCACCACCAGGGCGTACAGGACCATCAGGAAGAAGTGGCTGAGCATGGGGTCAATCCTTCTTGCCGCGTCCGATGTCCCAGGCGTCGAGCACCAGGAGCAGGTTCATGAGGCCCGCCGTCAGCAGGAAGGAGGTGCCGTACTCGTAGCCCGGCCCGACGATGCTGCCGGCGTAGCCCATGCCGTAGCGCAGGAGGAAGTAGGGGATCCCCATGCCCATCGAGCCGAGCGTGGCGAGGAGGGTCAGCGGCTGGTTGGGCAGCACGCGGTAGAGGTTCCCCTGCAGGCTGCAGCCCACCACGATGGAGACCAGCACCAGCAGGAAAAAGACGACGCCTCGCTGCCAGCGCCGGAGGATGACGTGCCCCAGGCCGGGGACCAGCCAGGCCGCCACCGCCGCCACGAGGGCGCTGCCCACGCCGGCGGCCGCCGTGGTCTGCGGGGCGGAGGTGCTACCGGGTTCCACTCAGGACTCCTTCCGGGCGAACAGCGCCCGCAGGCGATCGCGTGCCTGGCGCAGGTCCTCCGGGACGACCCGGACGTCCGCCAGGACGGTCATGAAGTTGGTATCCCCCTTCCAGCGGGGGACGAGATGGAAATGGAAGTGCCCGGGCACTCCGGCGCCGGCCGGCGCGCCGAGGTTCATGCCCAGGTTGAAGCCGTGCGGCTGATAGGCGGCCGCGAGCACGCGCTGCGTCTCGAGCACCAGCGGCCAGAACTCCTGGCGCGCCTCCTCGCCGCTGTCGAGCGGCGAGGCGAGGTGCTCGAGCGGCGCCACCATCAGGTGGCCGCTGGCGTACGGATGGAGGTTCAGCATGACCAGATGGTGCCGGGCGGTATGCACCACCAGCCCCTCGGGGTCGTCCGGCCGCTTGGCGGCGGCGCAGAAGAAGCACGCGGGGGCATCCGGCGTCTCGTCGGGGGGCTTATGGGAGGTGATGTACGCGTGCCTCCACGGTGCGAACAGGGTTTCCATCGCGATCGGCAGACAAGGAGAGCGGGCGGCGGCTCCGGAGAGCCGCCGGTCAGCACTCGTCGTTGAGCAGTTCCCTCAGCTCCTTGCCGGGCTTGAAGTAGGGGATGCGCTTCGGGGGGACGCTCA
This sequence comes from Thermoanaerobaculia bacterium, assembly GCA_035628695.1. Taxonomy (GTDB): domain Bacteria; phylum Acidobacteriota; class Thermoanaerobaculia; order Multivoradales; family UBA5704; genus DASPJI01. The sequence goes on from DASPJI010000874.1 coordinate 9,931, forward strand.
CCTTCTCGCCGGTCTTGGGGTTGCGGCCGGTCCGGGCGCCGCGACGGCGGATCCGGAAGCTGCCGAAGCCCCGCAGCTCGATCTTCTCCCCTTCCTTGAGGGAGTCGACGATGCTGTCGAAGACCGTGTTGACGATGATCTCCGCGTGCTTCTTGGTGAGCTGGGTCGTACGGGCGACCTCCTCCACCAGCTCAGCCTTGGTCATACCCTCCTTGACGGGTTCCGACATCGCCCCTCCCTGGTTCATGTCCGTGGGGGGCGGGCCACGGGGACCCCGTGACCCGCCGGCTCGAGCTTCGGGAGACTACTCCTCGTCTTCTTCCGGGTGCTCTTCCCTGACCGCGCGCTTCTTGGCGCGCGGCTCGGCCTTGGCCTCCTCCTCCCCACCGCCCACGACCTGGCCCGCCGTCGCCTGGTTGAGCTCCTCGATCTCCTCGTCGGTGGGCTGCGACACGCCGCGCATCGACAGGCCGACCTTCTTGTCGCCCTCCTCGATCCGCAGGACGCGGGTCCGCACCCAGTCGCCCACGCTGTAGAAGTCCTCGAGACGGACGCCCTGTCCGACCTCGATCTCGCTCACGTGGGCGAGCCCCTCGAGCCCGTTGTAGATGTCGATGAAGAGGCCGAAGTCGGTGACGTTGACCACCCGGCCGTCCAGGAGGTCGCCCACCTTGTGCTCGCGGGCGAAGTCCTCCCACTCGTTGGGCATGAACTCCTTGATCGACAGCGAGACGCGCTGGTTCTCGACGTCGATGTTGGTGATGCGGGCGCGGACCGTGTCCCCCTTCTTGAGGACCTCGTTCGGGTGCTTGACCCGCTTGGTCCAGCTCATGTCGGAGACGTGGATCAGGCCGTCGATCCCCTCGGTGATCTCGACGAAGGCGCCGAACTCGGTGAGGTTCCTGACCTTGCCCTCGATGATCGTGCCGATGGGATGGCTGTCCTGCAGCTCCTCCCAGGGGTTGCGCTCGGTCTGGCGCAGCGACAGGCTGATGCGCCGCTGGTCCATGTCGAGCTCGGAGACGATCGCCTGGACCTCGTCGCCCACCTCCAGCACCTTGGCCGGATTGACGACCTTCTTGGTCCACGACATCTCGCTGACGTGGATGAGGCCCTCGACCCCCTCCTCGATCTCGACGAAGGCGCCGTAGTCGACCAGGGAGACGACGCGGCCATGGACGCGCGAGCCGATGGGGTACTTCTTGTCCACCAGCGTCCACGGGTCGTCGCTGCGCTGCTTGTAGCCCAGCGAGACGCGCTCGGTGTCGGGGTCGAACTTGAGGACGATCACGTCGACCTCGTCACCGACCGAGAAGTGCTCGGACGGGTGGCTGACACGGCCCCAGGAGATGTCGGTGATGTGGAGCAGGCCGTCGATGCCGCCGAGGTCGATGAACACGCCGTAGTCGGTGATGTTCTTGACCACGCCGCGCAGCATGGCGCCCTCTTCCAGGCGGGTGAGGGTATCGGCCTTGCGCCGCTGCAGCTCGGTCTCGAGGACCGCCTTGCGCGACAGCACGATGTTGTTGCGCCGGCGGTCGAGGCTGATCACCTTGAACTCGAGCTCCTGTCCGCGCAGGGACTCGAGGTTCTTGACCGGCTTGATGTCGACGAGGGATCCCGGGAGGAAGGCACGGAGACCGACGTCCACCGTCAAGCCGCCCTTGATCCGGTCGGTAACCCGCCCCTTGATGACCTTGGACTCCTTGTAGGCGCGCTCCACCTCGGTCCAGCGGCGCATGCGCTGCGCCTTGGTCCGGGAGAGGAGGACGTGCCCCTCGAGGTCTTCGGTCTTCTCGAGCAGGACGTCGACCTCTTCGCCGATCTCGACGGTCAGGTTGCCGTCGCGATCGGTAAACTCCTCGATGGGCACCAAGCCTTCGGACTTGTACCCCACGTCGACGATGACGGAGTTGGACGTTACGCCAATGACGCGTCCGGGCACGATCTCACCCTCGGTGAGATTGCGCATGCTCTCGTCATACAGCTCGAGGAGCTTCTGGTAGTCCTGCTCCGAGTAGTCGGACTCGGCCGTCATGGTCGGGTCCTGGCTTTGTTCACTGACCGGCATAGAAAAACGTTCCTCCTTGGGCTGGATTCAGGCGCCTGGCCTGTCTTCCCCACGAGCGTGGGGGTTCGAGCTCTGCTTAACTCTTTGAGAACTCGGGCCTTCGAGTATAGGGAGCTGAGGGGCAGGGTGTCAAATCGCCGGCGGGAGGGGGGAGCACACGGACGAACACGGACTGACACGGGCGATCACGGACGGGCACGGACGCCTGGAGCAGGGGGCGGTGGTGCCTCCACCCCTGGGAGGGTGGGCGGTAGGGAGTGGGGGAGGTCAGGAGGGGGGTTTCCAGCGCCGCCGATCCGCTCCAGCGCCCAGGCGGCGTGCTCCTGAACGAGCGGCGTCCCCTCTTCCAGAGCCTGGCGCAGCGCGGGGACATACCGCGCGCTCCCCCGGTTGCCCATGGCGACCGCGGCGTTCCTCTGCAGCCCCTCGAGCTTGGGGCGCTTCATCGGGTTCCCGCGGAAGCGCTCGACGTACTCGTCGCGCCCCAGGAGGAGGAGCCGGGCGAGGTCGAGCTCGCCGCGCTCGGGGGGGAGCTCCAGCTCCGGATGCGTGGAGCCCTCCGGCAGGGTGTTCCACGGGCAGGCCTCCTGGCAGAGGTCGCAGCCGAACACCCACTCCCCCACCATCTCCCGCGCCTCCGGGGGGAGGGAGCCGCGGTGCTCGATGGTCCAGTAGCTGATGCAGCGCCGGCTGTCCAGCCGGTAGGGCTCGGCGAGCGCCCCCGTCGGACAGGCCTCCAGGCAGCGCGTGCAGCTCCCGCACATGTCGGCCAGGGGGACATCCGGGGCGAGGTCCAGGGTGAGGAACAGCTCGCCGAGCAGGAACCAGGACCCGCCCTCGGGATGGAGGAGAAGCGTGTTCTTCCCCACCGCCCCCATCCCCGCCCGCGCCGCCAGCTCGCGTTCGAGGACCGGCCCGGTGTCCACGTACGGCCGGGTGTCGCACCCCGGGAACGCCTCGCGGACGCGGGCGGCGAGCGCCTTGAGCCGCGCGCCCATGACCTCGTGGTAGTCCTTGCCCCGCGCGTACCGGGCCACGCGAGGCCAGAGGTCGCCGTCGGGCTCGGCCTCCTCCGTGCCGTCCTCCTTAGAGAGAGGATGGTATTGGAGGGCGACGAAGAGGACGCTCCGCGCTCCCGGATGGACCTGGCCCGGATCGAGCCGCGCCTCCACCCGCCGCTCCATCCACGACATGTCCGCCTGATCCCCCCGCTCCAGCCACCGGAGCAGGGACGGCCCATGCTCCAGGGGCTCGAGCGTCGCCACCCCGGCCCGGTCGAACCCGGCCTCGAGAGCCCAGGCCTTCAACAGCTCGGCGGTGGCGCGGGGGTCGAGGGGGTCCATGGGAGGTAGGATAACCGGCGGCGGGAGGGGAAAGTTCCCGGAGCGGCGGCGGGCCGGGAAGACGATGCGGATGCGCGAGGGGCGGTGGTGCCTCCCCCCCTGGGAGGGCGGGCGGTAGGGAGCGGGGGAGGTCAGGAGGGGGGTTCTTTTCCGGACCGCCGAGCTGCCTGCGTCCCTTCGGGACTTTGGAATCAATGATTTGCCCTCTACCTGGCATTGAAATGCCAGGCTTTATGCCTGCGCCGCTTCGCGGCTGAACCGACTTCACGGCCGGCCCGCTCGGTGAGTCGGGGATAGGATAGGCCGATGCCCTATAGGGAGAACGCGTCTTGTACATCCAGCGAGTGAAGATCGAGAACGTCCGAGGGTTCAAGGAGGTGGACCTGGACCTCACCCGCCCCACGGGGAGTCCGGCGGGGTGGACGGTGCTCGCTGGCCGGAATGGGTCGGGGAAGTCGACGCTGCTCAAGGCGATGGCATTGGTGGCAGCCGGAGAGTGGGGTCTCAGATTTCACGAGCAGATGCGGCTTTGGGTTCGCCAGAACGAGCCGCGTGCCCGTGTCCGCGCTTTACTGAGTGAGAAGGGGCAACTGTTCGAGGAAGAACTGACATGGTCAGGTTCGGCAAGCCCTTTTGCACCAGAAAGCTTCGCGGCTCCCCCGAACCCCGCCCGGCCCGACGGATGCCTGATCGCCTACGGCCCCTATCGCCGCCTCTCCGGCCATGCCACTGACGCTCAGCGTCTCATGGAGGGATCGTCTCCCGTCTCCCGCATGGTCAACCTCTTCCGCGAGGACGCCTCCCTCGTCGAATGCGTCACCTGGCTCCGGGAGATCTACCTCCGCCGCCTCGAGAAGAAGCCCGGCGCCGCCGAGTTGGAGAAGGCCGTTCTCTGCCTACTCAACGACGACCTACTCCCGGAGAAAACTCGCGTCGACGGCATCGACTCCGAGGCCCTCTGGGTCGTGCAACACGGCGCCCGTCTCCCTCTCCAGGAGCTGAGTGACGGCTATCGCACCACCGCCGCCCTGGTGATGGACATCGTCCGTCATCTCTACCTCACCTTCGGAGAGCTCCGCATCGAGACCGCCACCGACGATGAAGGCACCTTCCAGCGCGTCCTCCACGAGGGCGTGGTCCTCATCGACGAGGTGGAGACCCACCTCCACGTTTCCTGGCAGAAGAAGATCGGCTTCTGGCTCAAACGCCACTTCCCCCACATCCAGTTCATCGTCACCACCCACAGCCCGTTCGTCTGCCAGGCTGCCGACCCGGGGGGCCTGATCCGGCTGCCGGCTCCAGGGGAGAACCGCCCCGTCGAGCACGTGCCAGAGTCCCTCTACTACACCGTGGTCAACGGCGGTGCCGACGATGCCGTCCTCACGGAGCTGTTCGGGTTAGATAGCCCCTACTCGGACGAATCCGAGAAGCTCCGGGAGGAGATCGCCCAGCTCGAAGCCCGGGTGCAGCAGGGCAAGGCGACTGAAGGCGACCTCCAGAGCCTCGACCAGATGCGCTCGCGCCTCCCGCGCACCATGACCACGGATGTGGAGTTGGCCCTGAAGAAGCTCGCCGCCGACCTATGAGGCGCCTCCACCGGACTCCGCTCAGCGACAAAACCAGGATCTTCCTCAGGAAGCGCGCCGGCCAGGTCGCCGACGCGCTCCACCCCATCGCCGAGGCGAAGCGTCTCTGGGACCGGCTGGACAACAAGGCCTTTCGGGAGATCCGCCAGACGTTGGCCGCCATGGCGAGCGGCGTCGAGCGGTGCATGTACTGCGAGGACAGCGAAGGGACCGCCATCGAGCACTTCTGGCCCAAGGCCCTCTACCCGAAGCGCGCCTTCGACTGGAACAACTACCTGCTCGCCTGCTCGCGCTGCAACAGCAACTACAAGCGCAACCGGTTCCCCCTCGACCCTGCCGGCCGGCCCCTCCTCGTCAATCCGGTCGAAGAGCAACCCCTCGACCACCTGGCCTTTTCGCCGTCCACCGGCCGGTATGAGCCCAGAACGAACAAAGGAAGGGCTAGCGAGGAGGTCTACGGACTGAATCGGACGAAGTTGACCCGCGGCCGGTCCAACGCCTGGACCGTGCTCCAGAAGCTGATCGTCGTCTACGCCCAAGCCAAGGAAGAGGGAGACCTCGCCGAGGCTGCCAAGATCGAGACCGCCCTTCGGGAGCACCCGTTCGCGGGCGTCCTCGCGGCCCTCCTCCACCTCGCCGCAGGACCCGGCGCCGCCCTGGTGCACCCCGCCTCCCTCCAAGCGCTCCTGCAGAACCCCGAAATCCAGGGCTGGGCCTGAGCGCCAGCCGTCGTACCCGGAGGAAGGACGGCCATCCCTCGTGGGGCAGCCGTTGCCCCGGCAGGAATGACCTTCATTCCTCATGGGGCAGCCATGGCCCCGACAGAAACGGACACCATTCCTGAAGGGGCAGCCACTGCCCCAACAGGAATGATCTCCATTCCTCCTGGGGCAGCGACTGCCCCGATAGGAACGCTCTCCATTCCTCGTGGGGCAACGATGGCCCCGACAGGAATGACCACCATTCCTCATGGGGCAGCGGCTGCCCCAGGAGGGATGAACCCCGCCGCCGCTTCCGCGACGACGGGGATCTCTTCCTTATCTAAATGGGAAAGGTGGGCGGACCCCGCGAGGCGAGGCCCGCCGTCCATGCGGCGTCAGACTTCGAGAAAGGTGACGCCCGCGGGACTCGACGGGTCCGCGTCCTCGACGATCCGCACCACCGACCAGCGCTGCCAGGGCGCCCGCGGGTCCGGCTCCTCCTCCAGAGAGAGCCAGGAGGCATACCACCGGCCGCGGTCGTACCAGACCGTCAGCTCGGCGGCGTCGGGACCGTAGTCGGGGATCCAGTGATTCCCCGGGTCCTCCTTCGCCATCTGGATCTCTTCAGGAGTGGGAGTGAAGTGGATTCGCACCACCAGGTCATACAGCGCCCGGCGGGTGGATTCGGTGGGACGGGACAGATCGACGCCGTTGGGCGTACGATCACTGTGGCTGGGCATGAGTGTTAGCTCCTGTCCGGCAAGGCCTCGGGAGGTGAGCGTCAACTCCCTCCCTTGGCCGCTTGGACTCTGACGTCTCGGATGAGACACGCGCTCACCTTGGAGAGACAGCGGTCCTCTACGGCTGTGCTGTGAACCTGCGGTTTCCTTCTCTCCCCCTACCACCTCCTTCGCAGTTCGGGACAATAACGGCGGAACGGCTGACGTGAGCCTATAACCGCCCTAGCTACGCGTCAAGAGGAAAATCGGCTTTCGGGAAAAAGGGGAAGGGACCAGGAAGCGGGAAGGGGGCCGGGGGGTGAGGGCCCCCCGCAGCCCCGCTCGGTCCTAGCACTGAGGGCAGCAGCAGGCGATCGCGCACCGGACCTCGGCCCGATTACAGGCGACCTCGCAGGAGAGCCTGTCCGGATGACCGATCGGCGGACAATTCGCCAAGCAGTCGAAGGTCGCCAGGTAGCAGCCGCAGTCATCCCCCGAGCACGCCAGGGTGTTCGACGGGGCCACCACCACGGCCAGCAGAACGACGCACAGCATGGCACACACGTACACCAGCTTCGCTTTCATGGTCTCCTCCTTGGAGATGGTTAGCGAAGCGAATAATAGCAGAAACTTAATTTAAGACCGCTACTCCGGAGCCGGAACGCTCTCGACCGCCTCCGAGGGCACCAGGTCCGGCCCCTCCTCCGGCGGATGGAGCTGGGCGAATACCCTGCGGCCCATGGCGGGGCCGAGGGCGCCCTGGAGATCCTCGGCGGAGGCGTTGCGGACCCCCTCGACGCTGCCGAAGGTCTGGATGAGGAGCTTCCTCCGCCGCGGGCCGATGCCGGAGAGGTCGTCGAGGCGGCTGTGGAGGGTGCGGGCGGAGCGGCGGCGGCGGTGCTTCGCGACGGCGAAGCGGTGGGCCTCGTCGCGGATCTGCTGCAGGAGCCGGAGGCCGGCGTCGTCGCGGCCGAGACGGAGCGGCTGGGGCGCGTCCGGCGTGTAGATCTCCTCCTCGCGCTTGGCCAGCGCGACGATGGGCGTCTCCTCCACCCCCAGCTCGGCGAGAGCGGCGAGGGCGGCGTTGAGCTGCCCCCGGCCGCCGTCGATCAGGATCAGGTCCGGCATCTCGCCGATCTCCTCGAGCTGGCGGCGATAGCGGCGCTCGACCGCCTGGCGCATGGAGGCGAAGTCGTCCGGCAGGGTGAGCCCCCGGATGTTGAAGCTCCGGTAGTCGCTCTTCTTCATCTTCCCCTCCTCCCAGACGACCATCGACGCCACCGTCTCGCCCCCCTGGAAGTGGGAGATGTCGAAGCCCTCGATCCGCCGCGGCGCCTCGGACAGCTCCAGGTGCCGCTCCAGTGCCGTCGCCCCCGGCGTCACCTGAATCCCCCGGAAGCGGCGCTTGTAGGCCAGCTCGGCGTTGTGCATCGCGAGGGACACCCGCTCCGCCTTGGGGCCGCGCGAGGGCATCCGGATGTAGACCCGCTCCCCCTTCTTCTCCGCCAGCCAGTCGCACAGCGCCTCCTCCCCCTCGATGGCCACCGGCAGGTGCACCTCCTTGGGGATGAAGGTCGTGCGGTCGTAGATCTGCGGCAGCACCTCGGACAGCAGCCGCTCCGGCGCGATGGCGCCGACCCCCTCCCAGAACAGCTCCCGGCGGTCGAGGATCTGGCCGCCGCGCATGACCAGCACCGCCACGGCCGCGTGGCCGCCCGCCACGTGGACGCCGTAGACGTCGAGGTCCTCCCCCTCGACCGACGACAGCTTGCGCCGCTGGCTGACCGACTCCACCTCGGAAAGGGCGTCGCGGAGCTGTGCCGCCCGCTCGTAGTCCATCGACTCGGCGGCGTCCCACATCTCGCGCTTGAGCCGCTTGACGAGCTGGTCGTTCTTGCCCGCCAGGAAGAGCCGCGCCTGCTGCACCGCCTCGTCGTACGCCCCCTTGGTGGTCAGGCCGGCGACACAGGGGCCGAGGCAGCGGTGCATGTCGTAGTAGAGGCAGGGCCGGGGCAGCCGGCCGTCGATCTCGATCCGGCAGACCCGCACCTGGAAGAGCTTCTGGACCAGCTTGATCGCCTTGCGCGCCAGGCCGCCCGGGAGGAAGGGCCCGAAGTAGTCCGCCTTGTCGTTCGAGATGCGGCGGGTGAACGCGAGGCGCGGGTACTCGTCGGCCGACGTCAGCTTGAGGTAGGGGTAGGTCTTGTCGTCGCGCAGCAGGACGTTGTAGCGCGGCCGGCGGTCCTTGATCCAGTTGTTCTCGAGGAGGAGCGCCTCGGCCTCGGAGTCGGTGAGGACCGTGTCGATGTCCGCCGCCTCCGCGATCATGGCGGCGAGGCGGGTGTCCAGGTCGCGGTTCAGGTAGGAGGCGGTCCGCTTGCGCAGCGACTTCGCCTTGCCGACGTACAGGACCTTCCCCGCGGCATCCTTGAAGATGTAGATGCCCGGGCGGTCCGGCAGCTCCCGGATGCGCTCGACGACTCTCTCGTGGGCCATCTCGTCCGCGACCCGCCTAGCCGGCGTAGATCTGGATCTCCCGCAGCTCGCGGATCTTGTCGCGGAGCTGCGCCGCCTCCTCGAACTCCAGGCGCTTGGCGGCGGCGCGCATCTCCTTCTCGAGCTTCGAGATGCGCTCGGTCAGCGGCTGGTCCTCGCCGTCGCCGCCCAGCAGCCGCTCGGGGCCGGGGGCGTAGAGGTCGAGGTTCTGCATCTGGACGAGCGGGTTGTGGATGTCCTTGAGGATGGTGGTGGGCTCGATCCCCATCCGCTCGTTGTACTCCTTCTGCTTGACCCGCCGGCGCTCGGTCTCATCGATCGCCCGGCGCATGGAGTCGGTCATGTGATCGGCATAGAAGATGACGCGGCCGTTGACGTTGCGGGCGCCGCGGCCGGAGGTCTGGATCAGCGCCGTGGTGCTGCGCAGGAACCCCTCCTTGTCGGCGTCGAGGATCGCCACCAGCGCCACCTCGGGCAGGTCGAGCCCCTCGCGCAGCAGGTTGATGCCCACCAGGACGTCGAAGTCCCCGCGCCGCAGGGCGGTGATGATCTCGACGCGCTCCAGGGTCTCGACGTCGGAGTGCATGTAGCGCACCTTGATCCCCAGCTCCTCCAGGTACTGCGTCAGCTCCTCGGCCATGCGCTTGGTGAGCGTGGTCACCAGCACGCGCTGCTTGAGGTCGATCGACTTCTTGATCTCGCCGATGAGGTCGTCCACCTGCCCCTGGGCGGGGCGCACCTCGATCACCGGGTCGAGCAGGCCGGTGGGGCGGATCACCTGCTCGGAGATCAGGCCGCCGGTGCGCTGCAGCTCCCAGTCCGCCGGGGTGGCCGAGACGTAGATCCGCTGCCCCATGCGCGCGTCCCACTCCTCGAAGTTGAGCGGCCGGTTGTCCAGCGCCGAGGGGAGCCGGAAGCCGAAGTCGACCAGCGTCTGCTTGCGCGACCGGTCGCCGTGGTACATGCCGCGCACCTGCGGGATGGTCTGGTGGCTCTCGTCGACCACCAGCAGGAAGTCGTCCGGGAAGTAGTCGAACAGGGTCGGCGGCGGCTCTCCGGGGGCGCGGCCGGAGAGGTGGCGCGAGTAGTTCTCGATGCCGTGGCAGTAGCCGAGCTCCTTGAGCATCTCGAGGTCGAAGCGGGTGCGCTGCTCCAGGCGCTGGCGCTCCAGGTACTTGCCCTCGGCCTCCAGCAGGTCCAGGCGCTCCCGCAGCTCGGCCTTGATCCCCTCGATCGCCCGCTCCATCCGGTCCTTGGGCGTGACGTAGTGGGTCTTGGGGTAGACGGCGATGCGGTCCACCTCCTGGACGGCTTCGCCGCGCAGCACGTCGAAGCGGCTGATGCGCTCGATCTCGTCGCCGAAGTACTCGACGCGGATGCCCAGCTCCTCGTAGGCGGGGAGGATCTCGAGCACGTCGCCGCGCACCCGGAAGGCGCCGTGATAGAGGTCGAGCTGGGTGCGCTGGTACTGCATGTCGGCCAGGCGGCGCAGCGCCACGTCCATGCCGTCGTTGCTGCCGACGCTGAAGAACTGGAGCATGCCGAAGAAGGCCTCCGGCGAGCCGAGGCCGTAGATGCAGGAGACGGAGGCGACGATGATCACGTCCCGGCGCTCGAACAGCGACTTGGTGGCGCGCAGGCGGAGCCGGTCGATCTCCTCGTTGATGCTGGTCTCCTTCTCGATGTACGTGTCCGAGGCCGGTACGTACGCCTCCGGCTGGTAGTAGTCGTAGTAGGAGACGAAGTACTCGACGGCGTTGTGGGGGAAGAAGCTGCGGAACTCCTGGAAGAGCTGCGCGGCGAGGATCTTGTTGTGGGAGAGGACCAGGGTGGGACGGTTCACCGCCTCGATGACCTTGGCGATTGTGAACGTCTTGCCGGACCCGGTGACGCCGAGGAGGACCTGCTCCCGGTCCCCCCGCATCACGCCTTCGGCGAGCTGCTGGATGGCGTCGGGTTGATCCCCCTGGGGCGTGAAGCGCGAGACGAGCTGGAAACCTGCCATGGCAGGATTGTAAACCGCGCGGCAAGGGGCGTCTGTTCCCCGGCCGGCCGTGGGCTGGCCTGTCCTGCTCGGCTCCTTCGTGTGCGCTCCCCCCTCCCCTCCGCCCGCTGCCAGTCGCCTGCGCCGGACAGGCCAGCCCACGGCCTCCGCCCCGCTCAGCTCGTAGCCCGGCCTCCCGAGCCGGTGGGCTCGCCGCGGGCCAGCCGTTCCAGGAGCTCGGTCAGATCCTGCACGTCCTGGCGGGTCATGTTCCCCGCCTTGCGCGAGTACGGGAAGAGCTGCATGTTGAACTCCTGGAGCTCCTCGGGGCTGGGCCGTCCCGACTGGATCGCCTCCTTGGCGCCGGCGAACGCCGCCTGGAGGCGCGCCTTCTCCTCCGCGGTCACCCCCGGGGGGAGCTGCTGCATCAACCCGGTCTCCAGTTGGCTCAACGAGAGGTTCATCATCTTGTTGAGGACGTCCGGATTGTTGGCGACATACCAGATGCCGCCGAGGAGGACGATGGCGCCGAGGAGCAGGGCGGCCACGCAGCCGATGACCACCGGCTTGCCGCAGCCGCCGCGCGACGGCACGGGCTCGACCGGCCGGGGCTGGAACGGCGAGACCGGCGGTGGGGGGGGTGGGATGCTGCCCGGTTCCGACATCAAGGCCCTCCGTGAGAGTTCGCCACCTTTCTATCACCGGCCGGCAGGGCGCCACAAGCACGGCCTCCGGGAGGCCTCTATAATGGCGGGGTGAACTACGATCCGCTGCCCGAAGAACGCCGTCCCCCCTCCGCTCCTCCGACCCGCCGTCCGCCCCGGCGGCCCCGGCCGCGGCTGGTGCGCTGGGCCTGGCCGCTCCTCGTCGCCCTGCTCTTCGGGGCGGTGAGCGGCGTCGCCGTGGCCGCCGCCATCCACATGCCGCAGGTGGACACCCTCGTCGACTGGCAGCCGAACCTGGTGACCCACTTCTACGACCGGAACGGCCAGGTCTTCGCCAACTTCTCCCGCGAGCGGCGGGTGGTCCTCAAGCTCGAGGAGATCTCCCCGATCATGCGGCAGGCGGTCCTCGCCTCCGAGGACGCCAATTTCTTCCAGCACGGCGGCGTCGACCTGCAGGGCGTTGCCCGCGCCGCCGTCGCGGACCTGCGCCACGGCCGGATCGTGGAGGGCGCCTCCACCATCACCATGCAGCTCGCCCGCATGCTCTTCCTCTCCCGCGAACGCACCTGGCGCCGCAAGGTCGAGGAGGCGTTCACCGCGGTCGAGCTCGAGAAGAGCTACAGCAAGGAGCAGATCCTCACCCTGTACCTCAACCTGGTGAACCTGGGGCACGGCAACTATGGCGTCGAGGCCGCCTCGCGCTACTACTTCAGCAAGCCGGCCAAGGAGCTGACGCTCACCGAGGCCGCGATGCTCGCGGGCATCCTCCCCCTGCCCAGCCGCTACAGCCCCTACCGCCAGCCCGAGGTGGTGCTCAGCCAGCGCGACCGGGTCCTGCGGCGGATGTACGAGGAGCGCTACATCACCCGGCAGCAGTACGAGCAGGCGGTGGCCAAGCGGGACCTGGGTGTGACCACGCAGCAGGGCGAGGAGGAGCAGTTCGCCCCCTACTTCGCGGAGGACATCCGCAAGTACATCGAGACCAAGTACGGCGCCAACACCCTCTACGAGTCGGGGCTCCGGGTCACCACCACGCTCGACCCGCAGATCCAGAAGGACACCGAGGAGGGGGTGCGGGCGGCGCTGCTGCGCCTCGATCACCGCCGCGGCTGGCGCGGCGCCGTCGCCCACCTGGAGGCGGCGGACCTCGAAGCCGAGCGGCTCCCCACCTGGGGCCGCGGCAAGCCGGTTCCCGGCCGCTGGTACCAGGGGATCGTGCTGGAGGCCGACGCCACCGCCCAGGTCAAGATCGGCGACGAGGTCTACACCCTCGACAAGCAGGGGATCGCCTGGACCAACCGCTCGTCGCCCGGAGCGATCCTCAAGCGCGGCGACGTCGCCTGGTTCCGGCTCGAGGTGCCGGCGCCGAAGAAGGACGCCAAGAAGGACGGCCAGGAGCCGGCGCCGGCCGGCGAGCCGAAGCTGATGCTGGAGCAGGAGCCGCGGATGGAGGGCGCGGCGGTCGTCATCGAGTCGAACACCGGCGCCATCCGCGCCATGGTCGGCGGCTGGGACTTCGACCGCAACAAGTTCAACCGCGTCACCCAGGCGAAGCGCCAGGTCGGCTCGGCGTTCAAGCCCCTGGTCTTCGGCGCCGCGCTGGAGGCCGGCTGGACGCCGTCCGACACCCTGCTCGACGCCCCCACCTCCTTCCGGGGGGGCGACGGCCGGCTGAGCTACCGGCCCGAGAACTATTACAAAAAGCATTACGGCATCGTCACCCTGCGGCGCGCCCTCGAGCAGTCGATCAACGTGCCGGCGGTCAAGCTGTTCGACCTGGTCGGCGGCAAGAAGGTGGTGGACTTCGCGCGGCGCTGCGGCATCAAGACGAATATCCCCACCTGGCCCAGCGTCGCCCTGGGGTCGACCGACCTGATCCCGCTGGAGCTCGCCGCCGCCTTCGCCACCGTCGCCAACCAGGGGGTCCACATCGAGCCCTACATGAGGGAGAAGGTGGTGACGGCCGACGGCCAGATCCTGGAGCAGCACTTCCCCGCCTCCTACACCGCCATGGACCCGAACGTGGCGTACGTGCTGACCCACATGATGGAGGGGGTCATCGACCGGGGCACCGCCTTCGAGCTCAAGAGCCTCCCCATCGACATCGCGGGCAAGACCGGCACCACGGACGACTTCTCGGACGCCTGGTTCGTCGCCTATACCCCTCGCTATACGATCCTCACCTGGGTCGGCCACGACGTGAAGAAGTCGCTCGGCTCGGGCATGAGCGGCGCCATCGCCGCCCTGCCGATGTGGAAGAGGATCGCCGAGGCCGGTCTCGAGAGCGGGTGGATCAAGGAGGGGGAGAAGTTCCCGGTGCCGGCGGGCGTGACCTTCCGCGAGACCGAGTACTACTCCGGCCTGCTCAAGGCGTCGGCCGGCGCGCCCGCTCCGAGTACCGCTGCCGGCGACCGGGGCCTGCAGGAGGCCTTCGTCGCCGGTACCGAGCCTGCCCGCGAGCACAGCTCCAAGTGGTCGACCATCACCAGCCTCCCCTGGTACCAGCAGAAGCAGTTCTACATCCCCAAGGCGGGCGAGAACATGCCGGGCCAGAAACCGGAGGACGCGGCGGCCGGCCAGCCGCCCCCTGCCGAGGGAGACACCGCGCCGCAGCCCGGCGCGCCACAGGAAGACCCCGGCCCGCAGGAGCAGCCGGCGGAGCCGCCGCCACCGGGGAGATGAGAGTAGGGGTGGGTGAGGAGCCGGAGGCTACTCCGGCTTCGTCCCCACCATCCCGTAGTCCTGGAAGCCGAACAACAGCTCGTCGATCCGGTCGCGCAGGCGGTTGACGCGGTCGGCGAGGAGGCGCTGCTCTTCGGGGAGATGGGCGAGGTCGATCTCCGGCAGCCGCTCGGCGCCGGGGAACGGGCGCAGGTCGAGGCGCTCGATGGGGTCGAAGCCGGCCAGGTCGTAGAGGAGCTTCAAGCTCTCGGGATGGACCGGCCGCTGGTGGGTGGGGTCGAGCCAGAAGTTGCGCGCCGCCACCACCAGGGAGAGCGGGTTCGGCGTCTCCAGGATCAGCACGCCGCCGGGAGCCAGGGCCCGCCAGGCGAGGTGCACCAGCCGCCCCAGCATCGGGCCGGGCAGGTGCTCGATGACGTGGAACGAGACCACGCCGCCGAGGCTCCCCGCGGGCACCGCCGCCAGCGTCTCGAAGAGGTCCCCTTCGGCCGCGTCCAGGCCGCGCTCGCGGCAGACGGATACCATGCGGGCGCTGCTGTCCACGCCGCGGGCCGCGATCCCCTCGTCGCGCAAGAGGGCCAGCGACTCGCCGCGGCCACAGCCCAGGTCCAGCACCGGCCCTCGCTCCCGCACCGCCCGCAGATACGGCAGGTAGCGCGAGATCCGCTCGCGGATCTCCTCCTCCGTCCCGCGGTAGCGCCGCTCGAGGACGAAGTAGCCGTGCTCCTCGTGCGCCCGGGCCACGGTGTCGGGCGAGGGAACCGGAGCGGGAGACGTCTGCTCCCCGCTGGCCGGCGTCCCGGTCGTCTCAGCGATGGCCACGGCGGCGCTGAGGCTGCCCAGGAGGTCCCGGGCCTCGCGGCGGTAGCGGTCCACCTTCTGGTCGAGGCGGGCGAAGACGGCGTCGTTGTGCCGCATGATCTCGCGGATGCCGGTCGCCCCCAGCTCCTCCAGGTATTCGAGACGGGCGTCGTAGCGCCGGCCGGCCAGCTCCTCCCTCTCGTCGTGGTGGAGCTCCTCGCGCTTCCTGAGGTATTCGAGCAGGATCAGGTTGAAGGTCCGCTGCCGCTCCCAGAGGTCGTTCTGGGGGACCTTGACCAGCGGGCGGAGGAGGCGCTTCCAGAGGACCAGGAGGCGCCCGGCGATGCCGCGATGGCTGCGGACGGGGAACTCATGGTCCCCCTTCCACAGCCACCGCCAGTCATCGAGATTGCGGGTGGGTTCGACGAGGAAATCGTCGATCGTGGGTGCCGGGCGCTCGGTAACTCCCCTGTCGTCGGCCGCCATGGCTCTCTCCGCAGGGGTCGTCCCCGGGCGCCCCGGGTGTCTAGTCTTCGCGCACCACCGAGACGGTCACTTCGGCGACCACCTCGGGATGCAGCTCGACGCGGACGGAATGATCCCCGAGGGTCTTGATGCCCCCCTCGAGGTCGATGCGCCGGCGGTCGACGGTGAAGCCCTTGCTCTCGAGGAGCTCCGCGACGTCGCCCGCGGTGACCGAGCCATAGAGGGTGTCGGTCTCGCCGACCCGCTTGGGGATCTCGAGGCGCAGCCCGCCCAGCTTGGCGGCGATCTCCGCCGCGGCGTCACGCTCCTTGGCGTGCCGGGCGTCGATCTTGGAGCGCTGCTGCTCGAAGTACTTGATGTTGCCCGGCGTCGCTTCGAGGGCGAAGCCCTGGGGCAGGAGGAAGTTCCGGCCATAGCCCGGCTTGACCTCCACCACCTCGCCGCGACGGCCGAGATGCCGCTGATCGCTCAACAGGATGACTCTCATCGCCGCTCTCCTAGTCCGTGGTGAACGGGATCAGCGCCAGATGGCGAGCCCGCTTGATCGCCGCCTGGAGAGGCCGCTGGTGAACCGCGCAGGTGCCGGAGATGCGCCGCGGCAGGATCTTCGAGCGCTCCGGGATGAACTGCTGCAGAAGCTTGACGTCTTTGTAATCGATGTAGTCGATCTTGTCGGCGCAGAACTTACAGACCTTGCGCCGGCGGAAGAATACCTTCTTGGGCCGTCCCATGGTCAAACCTCCTCCTCGTCGTCAACGTCGGAGTTACCGGGGCCGTCCACCGGCTCGGTGGAGCCGGCCGAGGAACCGCCGGCGGACGCCGGACGCTTCCGGCGGGCGGCGCGCTTGAGGTCCTCGTCCGTGCGCACCGTCAGGTAGCGCAGGATCTTGTCGTTCTGCCGCATCCGGTGCTCGACCTCGGCAAGGCTCGTCTTGCCATCCTGGCTCGTGATGTTGAGCAGGACGTACTTGCCTTCGTTGATCTTGTTGATCGGGTAGGCGAGCTTGCGCCGTCCCCAGTTTTCCTCGCTGGTGATCTCGGAGCCACCGGCGGTGATCATGGTCTTGTAGTCGTTGGTCAGGGTGACCACGTCTTCGTCCGACACACGAGGGTCGACGACGAAGATCAGCTCATACGTGCGCATGGGTGGTTGACTTCCTCCCTATGGCCTGGGTCGGTCCCGCTCTAGACGGAACAGAGAGGTGAATGATTCGCGGCGCCGGCTGACCCGGGCCGCGGGTGCAAGGACAGAGAATTATGCACGGAACCGGGGAAAGCGCAAGCCCCCCTCAGTCGGCCAGTCAGCCGTTGAACTTCCCCATCGCCGCCTCGGCTCCCTCGCGCAGCCAGCAGTCGCAGGCGTCGGCGGCGCGGCGGATCATCGCCTCGGCCGTCTCCCGCTCTTCCGGCGCGAAGGGGCCAAGGACAAACTCCACCAGCGCGTCGCCGCCCGGGGGCGGGCCGCCGGGACCGGCGACGCCGAGGCGCAGGCGCGGCACCTGGTCGGTGCGCAGGTTCTCTAGGATCGACTCCAGGCCGCGGTGGCCGGCCGGGCTCCCCGACTTGCGCAGGCGCAGCTTGCCGAGCGGCAGGTTGACCTCGTCGTAGACCACCAGGACCGACGTCGGCTCGAGCTCCCGCCGCTCGACGAAGCAGCGGGCGGCGTAGCCGCTCCGGTTCATGTAGGTCTGGGGCATGGCCAGGAGGACCGGCGCGCCCCCCTCCTCCGCCGGCACCTCGGCGATTTCAGCGATGAGGGAGTTGCACTCCAGCCGGTCGACGCGCACACCCCGGCGGCGCGCCAGCTCCTCGATCACCCGGAAGCCGACGTTGTGCCGGGTGTCGGAGTAGCGCTCGCCGGGATTGCCCAGCCCGAGGATGAGCCTGATGTCCGCCAAGGGCGCCTGAAGGGGAAGCGCCGCCCCGGGGTCTCCCCCGGAGGCGACTAGGCCTCGTCGGTCTTGCCCTTCTTGATGACCTCGGGCTCGGCGCGGTCGGACCCTTCGCCCGCCTCGTCCTCAGTCCGGCCATGCGTCAGGGAGACGATGACCCGCTCGGGCTCGTCCAGCAGGGTGACGCCCTTGGGGAGCTGCAGGGCGCTCGCCTCCACGTGCTGCCCGGTGCGCAGCTCGGTGACGTCGAGCTCGATCCGGTGCGGGATGTCGGCGGGCAGCGCCTCGATGTGCACCTCGCGGGTGACGAAGTCCAGCATGCCGCCCTGGGTCTTGACGCCGTAGGCGGTGCCGGTCAGCTCGATGGGCACCTGCACGCGCACCTTCTCGGTCATCAGCACGCGCTGGAAGTCCATGTGGATCACCTGCCGGCTGACCGGGTCCACCTGGATGTCGCGCACCATGGCGTGCCGCTCCTGGCCGCTCTCCGCCATCTTGAGCAGGAAGATCGGGTTCTCGCCCGCCTTGCCCTTGAGCAGCTCCAGCATCTTCTTGCGGTTCACCAGGATGGAGACCGACTCCTTGCCGCCGCCGTACACCACGGCGGGGATCTTGCCCGTGCCGCGGGACCGCCGGCTGTCGTTCTTGCCAGCGCCTTCGCGGCGCTCTACTTCGATGGTCATCTCGCTCATGATTGCCTCGCTTCTTTCCTTCTATACGAACAGGGAGCTCACCGAGCTGTTCTCGTGGATCCGGCGGATGGCCTCCCCCAGCAGCGGCGCGACCGAACGGTACCGCACCTTGTTGCAGCGGGCGAGCTTCTTGTCCACCGGCGTCGTGTTGGTGATCAGGACCGACTCGAGCGGCGACGCCTCGATGCGCTGCAACGCCGGCCCGGAGAGGATACCGTGAACGCCCGCCGCCAGGACGCGCTGGGCGCCCTTGGCCTTGAGCGCGTCCACGGTCTTGCACAGCGTCCCCGCCGTGTCGATGATGTCGTCGACGATCAGGGTGTTGCAGCCGTCGACGTCGCCGATGACGTGCATGATCTCGGCTTCGTTGGGGGCGGTGCGGCGCTTATCGACGATCGCCAGCCCCACCTCCATCCGCTTGGCGATGGCCCGCGCCCGCTCGACGCCGCCGGCGTCCGGCGAGACGATGACCAGGTCCGGGATCTCCAGGTCGCGCACCGCGTCGAGGATCACGGGCGCGGCGAACAGGTGGTCCACCGGCACGTCGAAGAACCCCTGGATCTGGTCGGCGTGGAGGTCCATGGTCAGCACCCGGTCGGCGCCGGCGCGGGAGATGAGGTCCGCCACCAGCTTGGCGGTGATCGGCACGCGCGGCCGGTCCTTCTTGTCCTGGCGCCCGTAGCCGTAGTAGGGGATGACGGCGGTGATGCGGGAGGCCGAGGAGCGCTTGAAGCTGTCCAGCATGATCAGCAGCTCCATCAGGTTCTCGTTCACCGGCTCACAGGTGGGCTGGACCACGAACACGTCCGACCCGCGGACGTTCTCGTCGATCTGGCAGAAGGTCTCGCCATCGCTGAAGTTGAAGGCGGACACGCGGCCCGGGGCCACGCCGAGGGAGTCGCAGATCTCCTGCACGAGGGCAGGATGGGACCGTCCACCGAAGATCTTCATTTCGCCTGGCATGCTCTCTCGCTCCGAACGAGAATCGAGGCCCGCCTCGCGAGGCCGGGCCCCGAAAAAAGAGGAACCGCTACGTCTCTGGTTGGGGCGGGAGGATTCGAACCTCCGGATGCCAGATCCAAAGTCTGGTGCCTTACCGCTTGGCGACGCCCCAGTCTCGGCCACGATTCGGGACGGCGGCACCGGCCGGCCGTCCCTTCTGCACCCCGAGCGGGCCGCCGCGGCAGCCGGCCTGGGGCGCCGTCAGGTCACGGTCCAGAAGGAGTCGCGGAGATGCATCTCCTCGATCTCCTCCAGGGTCTTGTCGGAGGTCACTCCGCCCATCGGCCCGCTCATCGGCATGGAGTCGGCGCGGTCACGGGCCAGAGGCTGCGACAGGGTCTCCCCCCGCTCGCCCAGGACCCGCTCGTACTCGCCGAGCACCTTGTCCTCGATCATCCGCCGCGTCTCGTTGTTCAGCGGATGGGCAACGTCCTTGAACTCGCCGTTCTTCTTCTTCCGGCTCGGCATGCTGATGAAGAGGCCGTCCCTGCCCTGGATGATCTTGATGTCGTTGACCATGAAGCACTGGTCGAAGACGATCGAGACAAACGCCTTGAGCTTGTCCTCGTTGATCGGGAAAACCTTGACCTCGGTGATCTCCATTTCGCGTCCCTCTCCGTCAGCCCTGGTGTCTCTACGCCTTGTACCCGCATGGGAGAACGGCCACGACGGCAGGTGTTCCCCCGGACGTGGCCCCTTCGGATGTGCAACCGCCACCAAGGCGTCACACCGCCCGAGGGGCCGCATCTAGTCACGCGCGGGCTTCAATGGCCGCATTATATACCTGGTTGGCCTCCGGGATACGTCTAGGACGGTTCTGGAGATCGCTCGGTCCTGCGCGACCCGACAGTTGGACCCTGACCCTGGGGTCGGGGCCTCCGTTATGCTAGGGGGCGGAAGGGGCGGCTGTCAACCCGCGGCTGCGGAGCGGCTATCCAGGAGGCTCCTCCGGCTCCTCCGCCAGCTCGCGCAGGCCGGAGTCGTCGCCGCACTCCTCGCGGAAGGCGGCGGGGGCCTCGAGGGGGGCGGGCGGGTTGGCCAGGGGCTCCTGGAGGACCTCCCGCCAGCGCACCTGCCGGCGCTCGCGGTTGGACAGGATCGCCCAGTCCTCGCGGCGCAGCCACCAGACCGAGGGGGCCCCCTGCTCCCAGAGGGTCCAGCTCTCCACCACGCCGTCGTCGCGGACCGTCGCGGTCCACCGCCGGCCGCCGCCGTCGTTGAAGGTGAGCTCGTTGCCCTGCTGATTCGGCGCCGCCGCCGGCTGGGCCGGGACCCGGCCGAGCAGCAGCGACGGCAGCGAGAGCAGCGGGAAGGGGCCGAGGGCGACGCCCGACAGGTCGAAGCTCCCCTCGAAGGCGCAGAAGGTGCGGCCGCGATGGTTCAGGGAGAGCCCCTTGCCGCCGGTCACGTCGAGGCTCCAGAGCGCCCGGCCCACCGGGTCCACGGCCTGCACCTGGTAGCGGTCCGCCGCGGCCAGCCGCAGGGTCACGCGGAAGCTCCCCTCCCCCTCCGGGCCGGAGTAGCCGACGCGGTAGAGACGTTGGGAGCCGTAGGCGCCGTCGGGCATCTCCCAGGGGGGGATGCCCACGCCCGGCAGGGGGCGGGGCGAGGGGCCGGTGGCGCAGCCGGTCAGCAGCGCCAGGGTGGCACAGAGGCCCAGGAGGGTGCGCAAGATAGGGGAGGCCCGCTCAACGGGACCGGGGGCTCGCCTGCAGCCGGTCCAGCTTCCGGCGCACCTGCTCGGCGTTGTCGTCGCCCAGCTCCAGCGCCCGCCGGTACACCTCCAACGCCTTGTCGGTCTGCCCCAACGCCACATACACATCCCCCAGGTGCTCCTGCAGTGTGGCATCACCGGGCTCGAGGCGGGCGGCCCGTTCCAGGGCCTCGCGCGCCTGCTCGAAGCGGCCGAGCCGGTAGTAGGCCCAGCCCAGAGAATCGACGTAGGCGCCGTTGTCCGGCGCGAGGGCGACCGCCCGCCGCGCCAGGGACAGCGCCTCCTCCAGGTTCTCCCCCCGCTCCGCCCAGATATAGCCTAGATAGTTGAGTGCGGCGTGGAAATCCGGCTGAATCTCGAGCAGCCGGCGGAACAGCGTGATCGCCTCCTGGTGGCGGCCCGTGCGCTCGTAGGCGGTGCCCAGCAGGAACCCCGACCCGAGGTCGTCCGGGTGGAGCTGCTGCAGCCGCTGGAGCAGCGGGATCGACGCCTCGTAGCGCTCCGCCCGCTGGTAGGCCTGCGCCGCCGCCAGGATGGACAGCACGTCCTGGCGGTCGATCGTGGCGGCGCCTCCGGGGGCGACGGCGATCCGGGCGAGCAGCTCCTCGGCCTCCCGCTCCCGGCCGGCGCGCATCAGCACCTCGGCCCGCTTGCTCACCACCTGCGGCGTGTCGCTGGCGCGGACGAGGAGGCCGAGCGCCTCGTCATAGCGCTTCGCCCGCAGGAGGGCGTCGGCCTGGAGCAGCAGCGCCTCGGTGCGCACCGCCGGCTCGGCGGCGAGGAGCGGCGCCAGGGCTTGCACCCCCTGGTCCCACTTCTCCATGTCGAACCAGGCCTGCGCGAGGTCGAGGCGGACGGTGCGCTCCTCCTCGGTCTTCCCCGCCTTGGCGAGCCGTCCGGCGACATCGGCCAGCACGGCCGTGGCCTCCTCGTTCCGGCCGGCGCGCTGGAGCACCTGGGCCAGGGAGCGCGCCAGGGTGGAGTCGTCCGGCTGCGCCTGGCGCACGCGGATGAGCAGGTCGGCGGCCTCTCCGTTGCGCCCCTCGGCGGCCAGGACCAGCCCCTTGAGCAGGGACATGCGGCGGTCCCCCGGCTCGGAGCCGAGGAGCGGCTCGACGGTGCGCAACGCGCCCGCGAGGTCGCCGCTCAGGTAGAGCGCCCAGGCGAGCTGCCGGCCGATCCGCGGGTCGGCCCGCACCGATTCCGGCGCCGCCGACAGCGTCTGCGCCGCCGCCTGGTTGTCGCCGCGCCGGGATTGCAGGTCGGCGAGCGTCAGCCGCGCCTCCAGCGACTCGGGGGCGAAGGCGAGGAGGTCGCGCAGCGTGCGCTCGGCCTCCGCCATCTTCTCCGCCCGCATCAGCGCCTCGACGAGGAAGAGATAGACGGTGCGGTTCTGCGGCAGGTTGTGGGAGAGGGCGGAGAGCACCTCGACGCTCTTCTCCGCCTGCCCCTGGTCGAGGTAGAGGCGGCCGAGGACCAGCGCCATCTGCGGATCGGCCCGCCCCTGACGGTAGACCGCCTCGAAGGCCTCCATCGCCTTGGCCAGGGCGCCGGGATCCTGCGCCGACAGGTCGAGATAGATGGCGCCCACCGCCCGCAGCACGTCGGGGTTCTCGGGCGCCAGGCGGCGCGCCCGCTCCACCTTGTCGGTGGCACTGCGCAGCAGCCGCCGCTGCTCGTCCGCCGACTGCGCGGACTGGGCGACGCGGGCGAGGAACTGGGCGTGGTCGACCAGGATGTACGGCGCGTCGGGCGCCAGGTCCTCGGCCTTCTCATAGGCCTCCAGCGCCGGCTGCATCTCCCCTTCCGAGGCGAGGGCCTTGGCGATGGCGAACTGGTACGACGCCTCTTTGGAGAGAGCGGCAGGATCGGAGGGAGCGGCCGCGCCGGCCATGGCCGGCACCAGGGCGCTCCACGACAGCAGGCCAGCGAGCAGGCGGGCGGCCGGACGGACCATGAGAAACAACCCCTTCACAGAGAGAAGGATAGCAGCGGCGCCCGACGCTTTACAAGGCTGTCGGGCCGCCTCTATAATGTCCGCCTTGCTGTTAAGTGGCGAAAAAAGAATAAGTTAGCCGGGGTTCTCCAGAGCAGGGGCAGGTATCGAGGCAGGCGGACGCATGGGCAAGCTGGGACAGCTGTTGGTCGCTCGGGGCTGGATCACCGTCCAGCAGCTCACCCGTGCCCTCAAGAACCAGAGCGTGGTCGGGGGCCGGCTGGGCACCTGCCTGCTCGAGATGGACGCCCTGAGCGAGGAGACGCTGCTCAAGGCGCTCGCCGAGCAGCTCGGCGTGCCGTCCGCCGGCCCCGACGACCTGCGCGGGGTCCCCACCGAGGTGCTGGAGCTGATCCCGGAGAAGCTGGCGCGCCGCTGCCGCGCCGTGCCCTTCCAGGTGATGGGCAGCCGGGTCGACGTGGCGATGATGGACCCGCGCAACATCTCCTGCCAGGACGAGCTGGCCTTCGCCTCCGGCAAGCGGATCAAGGTCCACATCGCCCACGAGCTGCGGCTCTTCGAGGCGCTGGAGCGCTACTACCGGGAGGAGATGCCGTCGCGGCTGACGCTGCTCCTCGACCGCCTGAACCGGGCGCGCTACATGTGGGAGAAGCCGGCCGCCGAGCCGGACCTGGCCTCGGCGGCTCCCGTCCGCCGGCTGGACGACCTCTACGTCACGACGCCGTCCCTGGCGCCGGCGCTGCCCGGGCCGTCCCTGCCGCCCTCGGCACGCGCGGCGCGGCCGGTGACCGCTCCGCTCCGCCCCGCGACGCCGGCTGCCGCCGCCGCGCCGGCCGCGCCGGCCGCGGAGAGCGTGCCCGCGCCGGCGCCCCGGGTCATCCCGCGGAGCCTGACGCTCACCGCGGAGGAGCGGGCCGAGCTCGGCTTCCTCAAGGAGGAGCCACCGCCGTCTCTGCCGCCGCCGGCACCGCCGGCTCCGGAAGCGCCGCCGCGCCCGAAGCCCTCCTCCACCACCCTCGAGGAGGTGGAGTCGGCCTTCGCCACGGCCAACGAGCGCGAGGAGGTGGCGGAGATCCTGGTCGCGTTCCTGGCGCGCAGCTACCGGCGCGTGGCGCTCTTCCAGGCCGGCAAGGACAAGGTGAGCGGCTGGCTGGCGCAGGGAGAGGGGATCGAGCGCAAGGTTTTCGAGCAGTTCTCCGTGGGTTTCGACCAGCCGTCGCTGTTCCTCAACCTGCGGCAGGGCGCCGGCCTCCACATGGGGCCGATGCCGCCGATGCCGGCGCACCGGGCGCTGGCGCGGGCCTGGGGCGGGGAGCTGCCCAAGGACTGCGTAATGCTGCCCATCCGGATGAAGGACCGCCTCGTGGCCGTGCTGTACGCGGACGGCGGGCGCAAAGGGGTCGCGGGGGTGGGTCTCCCGCAGTTGCAGAGACTGACGGCCGCCACCGCGGCGGCTTTCGAGCGGTGTATCCTCCACAAGAAACGCGGTGCGTCCAAGTCTTGAGATCCCGGGTTCCGGTTTGTTGACCTCCCCCGGGCCCATTGCTAGACTCGGCGCCGCTTCGGAGCGGACATGATCAAGTCGGACATCGTAGACCGCGTTGCGGAGATCACGGACGTGCCCCGGGTGAAGGCCGCCCAGGCGGTCGACACCATCATCGAGGCGATGAAGAACGCCCTGTGCGACGGCAAGCGCATCGAGCTGCGCGGCTTCGGGGTGTTCCAGGTGCGCGACCGCAAAAAGGGTGTGGGCCGCAACCCGAAGACCGGCGTCGAAGTCGCCATCTCCCCCGGCAAGACGGTGCGCTTCAAGCCGGGCAAGGACCTGAAGAATCTCTGAGCCTCCCCATCCCCCGGATCCGCCCCGGGAGCAGGACGGCGGGCTCCCTGCCCCGCCCTGGGCTCCGCCATCTCCACCAGCGGAGCCCCGTCCGTTCTACCCACCGGTCGAGGTGCTGCCGCCGTCGGGCACCACGCCGGTGCCCGGGATCCACGTCCCCGGCGAGGAGCGCCCGTACCGGCCGCGCTACCTGCGCGCCGCCATCCTCTTCCTGCTGACCTTCTTCACCACCACCACCCTGGGGCCGGCGGTCTATCTCTGGACCCGCACCGACATGACCACGGACCTGCTGCCGTGGATGTCGCCCGGGGTGATCCGGGGGGTCTGGAGCGATCCGTTCCTCCTGCGGCTCGGCCTGTCGTTCTCGGTGCCGGTGCTGCTGATCCTCCTCGCCCACGAGCTCGGGCACTACATCGCCTGCCGGCGCTACGGCCTGTCGGCGACGCTCCCCTACTTCCTGCCGCTGCCGCTGATGCTCGGCACGCTGGGCGCCTTCATCCGCATCCGCTCGCCGATCCGCGGCAAGCGGGAGCTGTTCGACGTGGGCGTCGCCGGCCCCCTGGCCGGCTTCGTGATGCTGGTCCCCTTCCTTCTCTATGGGGTGGCGAGGTCGGAACCGGCTCTGGTCGAGCCCGGCATCGGCTCGCTCCTCGTCCCCGGCCACTGCCTGGCGCTGGACCTCGCGGTCCGGCTGTTCCACGGCCCGCTGGAGGAGGGGATGGTGATGAACTTCCATCCCTTCGCCCTGGCCGCCTGGTTCGGCCTGCTGGCGACTGCGATCAACCTGATCCCCCTGGGCCAGCTCGACGGCGGCCACATCCTCTACGCGGCGGCGGGGCGCTGGCAGAGGCGGCTGGCGGTGCCCATCTGGCTGCTGCTCGCCGTCGCCGGCTTCTCCTGGTCGGGCTGGTGGGTCTGGTGCGTGATGGTCCTGCTGATGGGCCTCTTCCATCCGCCGGTGCGGAACGAGCGCCAGCCCCTGGACCGCAAGCGGATCCTCCTCGCCTGGGTCGCCCTGGCGGTGCTGATCCTCTCCTTCATCCCTCGCGGCGTGGAGGAGTACCAGACCCCGACGCGCCCCGGGCCGGGCGAGGGCTCGGGGGTGTTCGTGGCGCTCCGGCCGTAGCCCCCACCCTCCAGACGCTTCGGATCGCGTCCGAATGCTTCGGACGCGATCCGAAGCGGCCGGGAAGCGATCCGGGTCTCTCGGACGGCATCCAGACGGCCTGGACGAGATCCGAAGCGCTCGGGAAGAATCCAGGCCTTCCGGATCACGTCCAAACGCTCTGGACGCGATCCGCAGCGTTCGGATGCCGTCCACGGCGCCCGGACGCGCTCCGGCGGGCTCGGGAGCCGGCCCCGGCTGCCGAATCGGCTCGGCGCCGGCTGGATCGAGGATCTTGACGCAGTTGCTCAAAGCACCCAAGATAGGCGGCGCCACTTGCTCCACAGGTCCACCCTGATACCCGGGTACCACCGGAAGGAGGCCTCATGCCGGGAGACCGTCGTCGCCTGTCCACGCTCCGCTCCGCCGTCGCGCTGCCGCTGCTCTCCGCCCTGCTGCTCGCCGCCTCGGGTTGTGCCACCACCCGCCAGCCCCGCAGCCTGGAGGAGCTCTGGAAGGAGTACGAGCAGGCGGTGGAGGCCGCCAAGTACCCGGCGCCCGGCCGCGTCTCGCGCAGCCTGATCGCCATCACGACGTTCACGCCGGGACTGGTATGGGACGAGAGCGGGCAGAAGGTCCTCATGGCGACGTGGACCAAGGCGAAGTACTACACGGGACAGCCGCCCTACGAGACGACGGTCCCGGCGCCGGTGTGGCTGACCGCCGTGCCGTTCCTCCAAGGGTTCTGCCAGCGGAGCGGGCTGCAGGGCGAGTCCCTCCGGGTCCGGCTGGCCGAGCGGCTCGGGATGCCTCCTGACAGCGCCAACGACGTCTTCGTGCAGATGTGGGTCGACCCGCAGGACTTCTTCCGTCCCTGCCCGGACCCGGAGGTCAACGACAGCCAGTGCCAGGTGAACCTCACCACCGGTCCGGTGGACCGGTCGGCCGACTGTCCCTGGAGCGCCGCCCTGGCCGGCCAGGTCTCCGGCAACTTCGTGTCCGTGACCCAGAGCCAGATCGAGTGGATGTGCAGGAACTGGGAGAAATCCTACCCGGCCGGCGAGCCGCGCAAGAGCTATCCATGGACGGCCCTCGGCTACACCTACGACTGGGGGGCGAAGAGCTTCTACGGCGAGAGCGAGTTCGTCCTCCCGCCCGACTCCACGGTCACCGTCCAGTCCATCACTCCGATGGACGCGTACTGCGCCCGCGCCGGCTCGCGCGCGCGCTGAGCGGCACGCGCCTCGCATAACGTCCTGGTCCCACCCCTCGGCCCCTCCGAGGGGTGGTGCTAGGATGCCGCCCTCCCGCTCCGCCGGAGCGGTTTCCCACCTTCTACGACCAAAGACGGATATCGCTGTGCAACCTGGAAGAGAACGACAGCTCGTGACCGCCTCGGTGATGCTGGGCATGTTCCTGGCCGCGCTCGACC
>DASPJI010000875.1:0-8397 GCA_035628695.1 Thermoanaerobaculia bacterium
TCTGGCCTACGTCATCTACACCTCGGGCTCGACAGGCCGGCCGAAAGGCGTGATGGTGCCGCACCGGGGCATCTGCAACCGGCTGGGCTGGGCGCAACAGCTCTACCGTCTCGACGAACGCGACGCAGTGCTTCAGAAAGCGTCTTTCGGCTTCGACTTCTCGGTCTGGGAGTGCTTCGCCCCTCTGTGGGCCGGGGCGCGGCTGGTCTTGGCCGAGCCCGGCCGGCAAGCCGACGTTCCATATCTGGTGCGCGTGCTGCGCGAGCACCGGGTCACGATCGCCCATTTCGTCCCTTCGATGCTGGCGGCGTTCCTCGCGGAGGAGGGCGTGGAGACGTGCACCTCGTTGCGCCAAGTCTTCTCGGGTGGTGAGGCGCTCACCCCGGAGCTGCGCGACCGGGCGCTGGCGCGCCTGCCCGGGGCGTTCGACAACGAGTACGGGCCGACAGAGACCTGTGTCGATTCCACGCGCTGGGCCTGCGCGCCCGGACAGGATCCGCGCCGGGTACCGATCGGGCGGCCGATCTCCAATACCCAGGTCTACGTCGTGGATCCGGAGCTGCGGCCGGTGCCGGTCGGCGTGGCAGGCGAGCTGCTGGTGGGAGGAGCGGGTGTGACGCGCGGCTATCTGCAGCGGCCCGGCCTGACGGCGGAGCGGTTCATCCCCGATCCGTTCGGCGGCGTCTCCGGTGCCCGGTTGTACCGCACCGGCGACCTCGTGCGCTGGCTGCCTGACGGTGCCGTCGACTACCTGGGCCGCTTGGACCATCAGGTCAAGGTGCGCGGCCTCCGCATCGAGCTGGGAGAGATCGAGGCGGCGCTGGTCGCCCTGCCCGGAATTCGCCAGGCGGTCGTGGTGGTGCGCGAGTCGCGGCTGGTCGCCTATGCGGTCGGCCATGCCGGCAACATCGGCGGCATCGTGGTCGAGGAGCTGCGCCGGTCGCTGCGCGAGCGGCTGCCGGACTACATGGTGCCGGCCGTCTTCGTGATGCTCCCGGCGTTGCCCCTCACCGCCAGCGGCAAGGTGGACCGCAAAGCCCTGCCGGCACCGGAACAGCCCGGCGCGCGGGAGGAGGGCTACGTAGCGCCGCGCACTCGCGAGGAGGAGATCCTGGCGGCGGTCTGGGCGCAGGTCCTGCGCCTGCCGCGGGTGGGGGTGACCGACAACTTCTTCGAGCTCGGCGGTGATTCGATCCTCTCGATCCAGATCGTGGCGCGGGCGCGTCAGGCCGGTCTGCTGTTCACCGTGCGGGAGATCTTCGAGCACCAGACCGTGGCCGAGCTAGCCCTCCATGTCACGGTCGCGGATGCCGCGGGCGCCGCCCTCTCCGTCCAGGGGCCGGTGACGGGTGAGGTGCCGCTCACCCCGATCCAGAGCCGGTTCTTCGATCAGGGCTTGGCGGACCCACACCACTTCAACCAGGCCCTGTCGCTGGAGCCGCGGGAGCGCCTCTCTCCCACCGCTCTGGACCGCGCCATGGCCGCCATCGTGGAGCACCACGACGCCCTGCGGATGCGGTTCGACGGAAAGCGGCAGGAGAACGCGCCGGCCGAGCCGGTGACACCTTTCCATCAGGTGGACCTCTCGGGCCTGCCGGCGTCTCGTCGGGGCGAGGCCTACGAGTCGGCGGCCGCGGCTCTTCAGGCAGGCTTCGAGCTGTCCACCGGACCACTCACCCGCCTCTGTCTCTTCGACGCCGGGGCCGGACAGCCGTCACGGTTGCTCTGGGTCACCCATCACCTGGTGGTGGACGGGGTCTCCTGGCGCGTGCTGCTCGAAGATTTCGAGGCGGCGTACCGCCAGGCCGCCTTGCCGCCCAAGACCACCTCGTTCCAGGAGTGGGCTCGCCGTCTGACCGGGCATGCCGAGACCCTGATAGGCGAACTGGATTACTGGCGCGAGACTGCCCGGGTTCCCGTGCCCCGTCTGCCGGTGGACTTCCTGATGGAAGAAGAGAATCTCAACGGAGACGAGGCCACGGTCTCCTTCGAGCTCAGCTCCGAAGAGACCTCTGATCTGCTCCAGACCCTGCCGTCGGTCTACCACAGCCGCATCGACGACGCGCTGCTCAGTGCTCTCGTCCGGGCGCTGAAGGACTGGACCGGCTCCTCGCGCCTGCGGGTGGACCTGGAAGGGCACGGCCGCGAGCCGCTCTTCGACGACCTCGACGTCTCGCGAACCGTGGGCTGGTTTACCTCCATGTACCCGGTCGTCCTGGAGGCGGGTGATGCCGACCCCGGCGAGGCGCTGGTGAGCGTCAAGGAGCGGCTGCGCGCCGTGCCCGGGCGCGGCATCGGCTATGGCCTGCTGCGGACGGCCCGCCTTCTGGAAGAGGCGCCGCCGGCCGAGGTTCTGTTCAACTATCTGGGCCAGGCCGACGGCACCGCCGAGGGGCTCTCCCTCTTCCGGGCTTCCACGACCTCCACCGGCCCTTGCCGGAGCGTGCGCGCCCGTCGTAGCCACCTGTTGGAGGTCACAGGCATCGTCACGGCCGGCCGGCTCCAGGTCACCTTGACGTATGGGTCCCGGACGCATCGCCGGGAGACCGTGGAGCGGCTGGCCGCGGCCTATGCCGGCGCGCTTCGAGAGCTGATCCAGCACAGCCGGGAGAGCGAAGAGGTCTTCACGCCTTCCGACTTCCCCAAGGCCCGTCTCGACACCCGCAGCTTTGACAAATTGGCGGCTCTGCTCGCCGATGACGACTGAAGAGCATCATGAAGAACGTCGAAGATATCTATACCCTCACGCCGCTGCAGAGCGGCATGTTGTTCCATAGCCTGATGGCGCCCGAGTCCGGGATCTACGTCAACCAGGTCACCGGCACCCTGCCGGCGGATCTCGATGCCCGGCTGTTCCAGCAAGCCTGGGAGAGGCTCGTCCAGCGCCATGGGGTGCTGCGCACCGCCTTTCTCTGGGACGGGCTCGAAGAGCCGCTGCAGGTGGTCCGCAAGAAGGTCGCTCTCCCCTGGCAGGAACTGGACTGGAGTGGTCTGCCCAGCGAGGAGCAGCAGCGCCGCTTCGAAGAGCTGCGGCATCGCGAACGGCACACGCCTCTGCCTCTGACCAAGGCGCCGGTGATGCGCTTCTCGCTGATCCGCCTCGATGGCGAGCTGGGGTTTATCTGGACGTTCCACCACCTGCTGCTGGACGGCTGGTCGCTCCCTCTCCTGGTCCGGGAGCTGGTCGCCGTCTACACGGCCCTGCGGGAGGGCCGGGAGCCGATGAAGCTACTGCCGCCGGCGCGGCCGTTCAGCGACTACATCGTCTGGTTGCAGAAGCAGGACGCGATCAAGGCGGAGCCGTTCTGGCGCCGGGATCTCGCGGGGTTTACCGCCCCCAATCCTCTCGGTATCGCTCCTCCGGGAGCCGAGAGCGCTGCCGGCTACGCCGAGCACGAGCTCCAGCTCTCCCGTGAGGTCACGGCGGCGTTGCAGACTCTGGCGGCGCGGCACAAGCTGACCTTGCAGACTGTCACCCTGGGCGCCTGGGCCGTGCTCCTCAGCCGCTACAGCAACGAGGAGGACGTGGTCTTCGGCAATGTGGTCTCCGGCCGTCCAGCCACCCTGCCCGGCGTCGAGACCATGGTCGGCATGTTCGTCAACACCCTCCCGGTGCGGGTGCGGTTGGACGGTGCCGAGCCCTTGGCCACTTGGCTGCGACGCCTCCAGGAGCGCCAGCTCGCGCGGCAGGAGTTCGAGCACACCCCTTTGGCCCAGATCCAGCGCTGGAGCGAGATTCCTGCCGGCTCGCCGCTGTTCGAGACGCTCTACGTGTTCGAGAACTATCCAGACGCCGACGGTGGCGGCTCGGACGCTCTGCGGATCGGCAATCTGCGCAGTTACGAGAGCACCAACTATCCCGTCACCCTGGCCATTATCGCGGCGGATCAGCTCTCTTTGCTTCTGAAGACCGACCGCGCACGCGTGGATGAGGATGCAGCACAAGGCCTGCTCCAGCACCTGGCCACGCTGCTCGCCGGAATGGCGGAGGGAGCGGACCGCCCGATGACGGAGCTGCCACTGCTCACCGCCGCGGAGACCCTCCAGCTCTCGGGGTGGAACGCCACGGCCAGCGACTATCCCCAGGCCTGCGTTCATGAGCTGTTCGCCGAGCAGGCGGAGCGCTCTCCGGATTCCGTGGCTGTGACCTTCGGCGGCCGGGAGCTCACCTACGGCGAGATCGGCCGCCGCTCGCGTCAGTTGGCGCACCGGCTGCGCCGAGCGGGCGTCGAGCCTGGCTCCCTGGTGGGCCTCTGCGCCGAATCCTTGCCGGAGCTGGTGGTAGGGATGCTGGGCATCCTCGAGGCGGGAGGCGCTTACGTGCCTCTCGACCTCAGCTATCCCCAGGAACGGCTCGCCTTCATGTTAGAGGACACCGGCGCCGCCGTCCTCGTGGCGGAGGAGGGGCTCGCGGAGCGGCTCCCCATCCACGCAGTCCTGCGCGTTGAGCGGCTCGGCCATTGGCCGGCCGCGGCGGCAAGCCGGGAGGAGCCGGCTTTCTCCTCGCCCGGCGATCCCGCCTATGCCATCTACACCTCCGGCTCGACCGGCCGGCCGAAAGGGGTGGTGGTGTCACACCGCGCCGTCGTCCGCCTCGTGCGCGGGACCGACTACGTGCAGATCGGTCCGGATGATCGGGTGGCGCAGGCTTCGAACAGCTCGTTCGACGCCGCCACTTTCGAGATCTGGGGCGCGCTGCTCAACGGTGGCCGCTTGGTCGGCATCGAGCGCGAGACCGCCCTTTCGCCCGAGCGCCTGACCGGCGCGCTTCGCCGCGAAGGCGTCAGCGTGATGTTCCTGACCACCGCCCTGTTCAACCAGGTCGCCCGCGAGCTGCCAGCCGGGTTCGCGCATCTGCGTGCCGTGCTCTTCGGGGGCGAAGCGGTCGATCCCGCGGCGGTGCGCGCGGTGTTGCGGGGCGGCCCGCCCCCGCGTCTGCTCCACGTCTACGGCCCGACCGAGGCGACGACCTTCGCCACATGGCAGCGGGTGGAGGAGGTACCGCCGGGTGAAACCGTGCCCATCGGACGGCCGCTGGCCAACGGCACCTTGTACGTCATGGCCGCGGGAATCGTGCCGCAGCCAGTCGGTCTGCCGGGCGAGCTCTACCTGGGCGGCGACGGTCTGGCGCACGGCTACCACGCCCGGCCGGAGCTGACCGCTGAGCGGTTCGTACCCGATCCGTTCGGCGCGCTGACTGGATCCACCGCGGGAGGTCGGCTCTACCGGACGGGCGACCTTGTCCGGCAGCGGCCGGACGGAGCGGTTGAGTTCCTCGGCCGTCTGGACGGCCAGGTCAAGATCCGTGGCTTCCGCATTGAGCCGGGAGAGGTCGAAGCGGCACTCCTGGCGCTGCCCGGCGTCCGCGAAGCGGCTGTAGTGGTGCGGGAGGACATGCCCGGCGAGCGGCGCCTGGTCGCCTATGCGGCTGGCGAGCTCACCGTCGAGTCCCTGCGTGCGGCCCTACGCGAGCGGCTGCCGGACTACATGGCGCCGTCCGCCTTCGTGCGCCTCGACGCGCTGCCCCTCAACCCCAACGGCAAGGTGGATCGAAAGGCCCTGCCTGCGCCGGAGCGGTCCGCCGGCGCGGAGGGCTATCTGGCGCCGCGCACGCCGGTCGAGGAGATCCTCGCCGGCATCTGGGCCGAGCTCCTCGGGCTCGAGCGGGTGGGGGCGGACGGCAACTTCTTCGAGTTGGGCGGCCATTCTCTCCTTGCCACCCGGGTGACGTCGCGCCTGCGCGACACCCTGGGCATCGAGCTGCCGCTGAGCGATGTCTTCGAGGCCTCGAGCCTGGCGGACCTGGCCGCCCGCGTCGAGGCGGCGCGGCGAGACGGCACGCAGGCATCCTCCCCGCCAATCGTACCGGCGCCGCGCGAGGGGGCCCTGCCCCTGTCATTCGCCCAGGAACGGCTCTGGTTCATTGATCAGCTCGAGCCGGGAAGCCCGCTCTACAACATCGCGGCGGCGCTACAGGCCCGCGGCCCGCTGGACTCGGGCGTACTGGCGCGCACCCTCGGAGAGATCGTGCGGCGGCATGAAGCACTGCGCACGGCATTTGCCGAGCTGGCCGGTGAGCCGGTGCAGGTGATCCAGCCGGCCCGGCCCTTCCTGCTGCCCGTGGTGGATCTGTCAGCGCTGCCGGAGAGCGTGCGGGAGGACCTGGCGCGGACCCTCGCCGCGGCGGAGACCGGCCGGCCCTTCGATCTCTCGCGCGGGCCGCTCATGCGCGCTCTGCTGCTGCGCCTCGGCGAGGCGGACCACGCGGTGGTGCTCACCATGCATCACATCGCCAGTGACGGCTGGTCCATGGGCATCCTAGTGCGCGAGGTCGCCGCGCTCTATCCGGCCTTCGCCGCGCACCGCCCGTCGCCCCTGCCCGAGCTGCCGGTGCAGTACGCGGATTTCTCCGTCTGGCAACGCTCCTGGCTGCACGGCGAGGTCCTGGAGCAGGAGATCGACTTCTGGCGGCAGCGGCTCGCCGGGCTGCCGCCGCTCCTGGAGCTACCGACCGACCACCCGCGGCCCGCGGTGCAGAGCTTCCGCGGCGCGGAGCGGACGGTGCGAGTGCCGGCCGGGCTCACCCGGCGGCTGGAGGCCCTAGCCCGGCAGGAAGGGGCAACCCTCTTCATGGTGCTCCTTGCCGGCTTCCAGGCTCTCCTGGCGCGCCATGGCGGACAGGACAATCTCGCCGTAGGCTCGCCCGTAGCCGGACGGAACCGGCTCGAGACCGAAGGACTGATCGGACTCTTCGTCAACACGCTGGTCCTGCGGGGGGATCTCACAGGTGCCCCCAAGTTCAGCGATCTTCTTGGCCGGGTGCGCGAGACCGCCCTCGCCGCTTATCTGCATCAGGACGTGCCGTTCGAAAAGCTGGTCGAGGAGCTCGCTCCGGAGAGGAGCCTCGCGCACACCCCGCTGTTTCAGGTGATGTTCACCTTGCAGAGCTTCGCGTTCCAGAGGATCGATCTGCCCGGGCTGTCGTTTTCGCCGCTGGCGGTCGAGACCACGACGGTGAAGTTCGACCTGGAGGTGACCGTCGTGGAGACAGGGGATGGGCTCAGCGCCCACTTCGCCTTCGCGAGCGACCTTTTCGATCCCACCACGATCCTCCGCCTGTCCGGTCATCTGCTGATGCTCCTGGAAACTGTGGCCGCCGACCCCGAGCGGCGCCCGGGAGAGCTGTCCCTGCTGTCCGAAGGGGAGCACCATCAGCTCCAGAGCGAATGGAACGCCGAGCCCGCCCTGGTGGCACCGGGTGTGGTCGAGCTGTTCGCGGCGCAGGTGCGGCGCGCGCCGGACGCCGTGGCCGTGGCTCTCGCCGGGAGCGAGGTGAGCTTCACCTACCGCGAGCTCGATCGCCGGGCGGGCCTCCTCGCCGAGGGTCTGCGCGCTCTGGGGGTGGGACCGGAGGTGCCGGTGGGGCTCTGCATCGAGCACGGTCCGGAGCTGGCGGCGGCCGTGCTCGGGATCTTCCGGTCGGGTGGCGCTTATGTTCCGCTCGATCCCGCTCAACCGCCGGCACGGCTGGCCTTCCTGCTGGAGGATTCGGCGGTGCCGGTTCTGGTTACCCAGACACATTTGCTGGCGGGCCTGCCGCCGCATGGCGCCCAAGTCGTCCTGGTGGGAGGAGAAGGGCCGGTGGAGGAGGGCGGCGCCTTGCCGAGCCCCGCTCCTGGCGATCTCGCCTACCGGATCTACACCTCGGGGACCACCGGCCGGCCGAAGGCCGTGCAGGTCGAGCACGGCATGCTCGCGTCTACCCTCGCAGCCACCCGCCAGCGGTTCGGGTTCACCGCCGACGACCGTGTGTCCTGCCTGGCGCAGCCCACGTTCGACATCTTCCTCTTCGAGCTGCTGTCACCGCTCCTGAACGGCGGCACGGCCGTGCTCTTCCCCATGCGACCGAGGCTGGACGCCGAGCAGGTGGTCGACCACCTGGGGGAGCTGACCACTCTCCATGCCGTGCCGGCCTTGATGCGGAGCATCGTCGACGCGCTCCACCGCCGTGGCCAGGGGGCGCCGGACGTGAGCAAGCTGCGCCGGGTCTTCATCGGTGGCGAGGCGGTGCCGGCCGACCTGCTGGAGGAGCTGCGGCAGGCCTTCCCTGGCGCCCAGATCTGTGTCCTTTACGGGCCCACCGAGGGGACCATCCTCTGCTCCGCGCACCCGGTGCCGCCGCCCCCTGCCCCAGCCAGGGCGCTGCTCGGCCGGCCCTTGCCCGGCGCGGTGCTCCACGTCCGCGACGCGGCGGGAGAGCTGCTGCCCATCGGTGTGCCGGGCGAGCTGTGGATCGGCGGCCCGGGTGTCGCCCGCGGCTACCTGGGCCGGGAGGAGCTGACGGCGGAGAAGTACGTGCTGCGGGACGGTCAGCGGTTCTACCGCAGCGGCGACCGC
>DASPJI010000876.1:0-2447 GCA_035628695.1 Thermoanaerobaculia bacterium
TCGCCTGGGGGCTGCGCAACCCGTTCCGGCTCGCCTTCGACCCGGACGCTGCCGGCACCCGGTTCTTCATCGGCGACGTGGGACAGGACGCCTGGGAGGAGATCGACGAGGGGCGGATCGGCGCCGACTACGGCTGGAACTGCTTCGAGGGGAGCCGCCCCCGGAGCACGACCGGCAAGTGCAACCCGGCGCCGGCGAATACGGTCGCCCCTCTCTTCGAGTACGAGCACCGGACGGACGTGCCGGGGACGACCAGCACCAATTGCAACTCGGTGGTGGGCAGCGCCTTCGTCCCCACCGGCGTCTGGCCCGGCATGGACGGCGTCTACCTCTTCGGCGACTATATCTGCGGCACCATCTTCACCCTCACCGAGTCGGGAGGCGCCTGGTCCATCGGCGAGTTCGCCACCGGCCTGCGCGGCATCATCCATCTGGAGTTCGGACCGCACGGAGACAGCCAGGCGCTTTATTACACGGTTTACACCAACGGTGGGCAGATCCGGCGGATCGCCCGCCAGGACACGGGCAACGACCCGCCGACGGCAGCCCTGACCGCCTCCCCCCTCTTCGGCCCCGTCCCCCTGCTGGTGAGCTTCAACGGCTCGGGCAGCAGCGACCCGGACCCGGGCGACACGCTCACCTACTTCTGGACCTTCGGCGACGGCACGCCGGAGACCTCCACCACCTCCCCTACCGCCCAGCACACCTACGGATCGCCGGGGGCCTACACCGCCCGGCTGCGGGTGCGGGACAGCCAGATGGCCTTCTCCTCGCCAGTGACCGTGGAGATCCAGGCTGACAACTCGCCGCCGGTGCCGGTGATCACCTCGCCCTCGGCCACGGCGGAGTTCGCCGTCGGGCAGAGCGTCACCTTGACCGGCGGCGCCACCGATCCCCAGGACGGAACTCTGCCCGCGGGCTCCCTGTCCTGGACCGTCATCCTTCACCACAACGAGCACACCCATCCCTTCCTCGGGCCGGTGACCGGAAACGGCATCGTCTTTACCGCGCCGCCTCCCGAAGACCTGGCCGCCACCGACTCCAGCTACCTGGAGATCCAGCTGACCGCCACGGATTCCCACGGGCTCTCGGCCACGGCCATCCGCGACTTCCAGGCCCGCAAGGTGGACGTCACCTTCGAGACGGTGCCCGCGGGCCTGACGGTCACGGCCAACGGCACGACCCTCACCGGCCCCGAGACCGTGACCTCCTGGGAGGGCTATGAGCTGGTCGTGGAGGCGGGGACCCAGGTGAGCGGCGGCGAGGATTGGAGCTTCGTCTCGTGGTCCGACGGCGGCGCGGCGACCCATACGATCGTCACGCCGGCCTCCCCCGCCACCTATACGGCGACGTTCGAGTCCGCCCCATCCGGGGGATGGAGCTTCTACACTCTGACGCCCTGCCGCGCCGTGGACACCCGACGGCCCGCCGGGACCCTGGGCGGCCCCGCCCTGACCTCCGGCGGCACGCGGACCTTCGAGGTGGCCGGAACCTGCGGCATCCCGCCAACCGCCGCGGCGCTGGCCGTCAACGTCACGGTGGTCTCCCCCACCCAGTCCGGCCATTTCCGGCTGTACCCCGCGGGGGGCACGGTGCCGGGGACCAGCGTGATCAATTTCAGCGCTGGCCAGGTGCGGGCCAACAACGCCGTGCTGTCGCTGGGGACGGGAAGCTTCTCGGTGCTCTGTGGCATGGCCGGCACCGGGTCGGCGCACCTGCTGGTGGACGTGGTGGGATACTTCGAGTGAGCCCTCACCGGCCCGGTAACCGGTGGCGGCGAGGGCTCACTCGCCGGCCTCAGGCCGCCTGGTCCCGGTCCTTCAGGCGCTCCCGCACGCTGCTCACGACGAGCCAGAGACCGATCAGCATGAGGGCCGCGGGCCAGAGGTCGAAAAGGAACTCGAGGTTGACGCTGAAGAAGCGCTCGAGCAGGGCGAACAGGCCGATGAGCGTCAGGACGACACCGGCGATGATCCCGCCCTGGCCGGCCTTCGGCACCTCGGGCATGTCGAGGATCCCCAGGTCCTGGGCATAGCCGTAGTTGATCAGCGTCGCCTGCCGATAGGCGTCGATGATGTTGAAGAGGCCGAAGAACATGATGGCGGCCACGAAGACCTCTTCATGTTCGGCCATGCCGATCAGGCCCATGAAGATGGCGAAGAAGGTGAACCCCCTCAGATACAGGCCGTTGTAGATGTTCCCCAGCCCCGGGAAGACCGAAAGCAGGGCCGCCAGCTTCGGGCTCTTGCGCCGGAGCGGGTCGCCGGTGCCGGCCGGCGGCGACAGGATGGCGTGAGCCGGAGTGGACGGCGGGGGCGGCGCCGCGGCATAGGGCGGCGAAGGCGGCTGCTGCGACGGCTGGGGCCAGGGGCTCTGGGCGGGTTCCATTTTTATCTCCTTGGTCCGGAGCCCGAGGCCCACGGACCGGTCTCAATGATGTCCAGGGA
>DASPJI010000877.1:0-2697 GCA_035628695.1 Thermoanaerobaculia bacterium
CGAGGAGCACGTGGAGGTGACGCGCGGCCAGCTCGAGCGGCTCGACCGGATCTTCGAGCAGCTCGGCAAGAGCTCC
Organism: Thermoanaerobaculia bacterium; assembly: GCA_035628695.1. Taxonomy (GTDB): domain Bacteria; phylum Acidobacteriota; class Thermoanaerobaculia; order Multivoradales; family UBA5704; genus DASPJI01. Next base: position 77 of record DASPJI010000877.1, read on the forward strand.
CGCGGCAAGAAGTGCAAGGGCATGGAAGGGCTGCTCGAAGAGGGCAAGGAGATGATGGAGGAGGACATGGAGCCCGAGGTCCTCGACGCCGCCCTCCTCGCCGCCGCCCAGAAGGTGGAGCACTACGAGATCGCGGGCTACGGCACGGTGCGTACCTATGCCCAGCTCCTTGGCGAGGATCAGGCCGCCAAGCTCCTCCAGCAGACCCTCGACGAGGAGGGGGAGACCGACAAGCGGCTCACCATGCTCGCCGAGAAGAACATCAACGTCGAGGCGATGGCCGAGGCCTGAGCAGAGTCTCATCCCGCCGGCGGCGCGCCGGGCTCGCGGAATGGGGGTGGTGGAGGGTAAGATGGGGCCATGGCGCGCGACGGCGGCCGGACCGGTGTCAGCTCGCCTGCCCAGTCACTCCGTGAGTACGCCCGGGGGATCGCGGGCGGGCTCCTCTTCAGCCTCCCCCTCCTCTACACCATGGAAGTCTGGTGGGCCGGGTTCATCGCCCGGCCCCTGAACCTCCTCGTCTACTTCGCCGTCGGCTTCCTGCTGCTCTTCGGCTACAACCGCTATGCCGGCCTCCACGAGGACGCGAGCTGGCTCGATGTCGCCTTCGAGGCGGTCGAGGAGATGGGGCTCGGCTTGCTGCTCGCCACCCTCCTCCTCTGGCTCCTGGGGCAGATCGACTCCACGCAGACTCTGGCCGAGATCGTGGGCAAGGTCGTGGTCGAAGCCGTGGTCGTCGCCATCGGCATCTCGGTGGGCGCCTCCCAACTCGGCGGCAACGGCAAGCAGGGGCAGGGCATGCGGGGGGACCGCGGCGACGAGGGACCGCTCAGCCTGCCGGCCCAGCTCGTGCTCGGCGCCTGCGGCGCCGTCCTCCTGGCCAGCAACGTCGCCCCCACCGAGGAGATCGTCATGATCGCCATCGAGTCCTCGCGCGCCAAGATCCTGGCGCTCGCGCTGTTCTCCTACCTCCTGAGCTGTCTGGTCCTTTTCTATAGCGACTTCCATGGCACGGAGGACCAGGTCCCGCCCGAAGGACAGGGCCCCGTGACCGCTCTCCTGCGGAGTGCCGTCAACTACTCGGTGGCGCTGGCGGCCTCGGCCTTCATCCTCTGGTTCTTCGGACGCTTTTCCGGCATGTCTCTTGCGGTCTGCGTCTCCCAGACGGTGGTGCTGGGGGTGGTCGCCTCCCTGGGGGCTGCGGTCGGGAGGCTGCTCCTCCAATGAGCGGGCTCCAGGATCTCCGGAAGAACTGGCTGGAGTGGACCGTCTTCGCCGTCGGTCTGGTGGCGGTGCTCGGCACGTTCGGTTATCTGGCCTACGAGGCCCTGGCCGGGGAGGTCTCCCCGCCCCGGGTCATCGTCGAGCTCGGCCGGCCCACCCCGGACGGCTCCCGCTGGACCGTTCCGGTGCGGGTCCGCAACGACGGCGGCGAGACAGCCGAGGAGGTTCAGGTCGAGGTGAGCCTGGAGAGCCCCGGGCACGAGCCGGAGACGGCGAAGCTCGAGGTCGCCTTCGTGCCCCGGAAGTCGCAGCGCGAAGGGTGGGTCACTTTCTCCCGCGACCCCGCCGCGGGCCGCCTCACCGGCAGGGCGATCGGCTACGAGAAGCCGTGATAGGGTGGATAGCTTGTGAAACTTGGAACAAGGACATCCACCAGGCCTGAAGGCCCGGATCTTTTCATAAAGCTCCCATGTCTCTGAGTCACGAAGACGGAAACCATAATCTCACCCGCCTCGCCCTGGGTGCTCTGGGCGTCGTCTACGGAGACATCGGCACGAGCCCGCTCTACGCGATGCGCGAGTGCTTCTACGGGACGCACAGCGTCCGGCCGACGCCGGAGAACGTGCTCGGCATTCTGTCGCTCATCTTCTGGGCGCTGATCATCATCATCTCCATCAAGTACCTGGTGTTCGTGACGCGGGCCAACAACCGTGGCGAGGGGGGCATCCTGTCCCTCATGTCGCTGATCCCGGCCAAGACGGTCGGCACGGGACGGAAGAGGTCCTGGCTCCTCATGACGCTCGGCCTGTTCGGCGCCGCCCTTCTCTACGGCGATGGCATGCTCACGCCGACGGTCACGGTGCTCTCCGCCGTCGAGGGCCTGGAGGAGGCGACGACCTTCTTCAATCCCTACGTGGTTCCGATCACCATCGTCATTTTGGTGGGCGTCTTCCTCCTGCAGCGACGGGGGACTGCCGGTATCGGCGCGGTCTTCGGCCCGGTGATGATGCTCTGGTTCACCACCCTAGCCGTGCTCGGTGTGAGCTGGATCTGGCGTCATCCTGAGGTGCTCGCCGCCGTCAATCCCGCGCACGCGTTCTCTTTCTTCGCCCGTAACCAGGGAATGGGTTTCCTGGCGCTGGGCTCCGTCTTTCTGGTGGTGACCGGCGGTGAAGCGCTGTACGCCGACATGGGGCACTTCGGGCGGCGTCCGATCCAGGTGGCCTGGTTCATCATGGTCCTGCCCTGCCTGCTCCTCAACTACTTCGGCCAGGGGGCGCTCCTGCTGTCCGGCACCTGGACGAAGGGGAACCCGTTCTACGGCCTCGTGCCGTCCTGGGGCCTCTACCCGCTGGTGGTCCTGTCCACCGCCGCCGCCATCATCGCCTCCCAGGCGG
>DASPJI010000878.1:0-4320 GCA_035628695.1 Thermoanaerobaculia bacterium
GATCTCCCGCGACCGCGGCGCCAGGGTGCGGACGCCGGAAGGCTACCGCGCCCTGGCCGCCGGCTTCGAGGTGCAGGAGTCCGGCGTGCTCACCGACCTGATACGGATCCCGTACAGCCATTTCTATCTGCGGGCAACCAGGCTGGCCGCCCGGAGTTGAGGCCTGGGGGTCAGGACGCCGTCGCGGCGGCCAGGGGAGAAACCACGAGCAGCCGCGCCTCTCCTTGCTCTTCGATCTGCCACTCACACGTGCCACTGCAGAGACTGTTGAGCAGATCCTCCACCCGATAGCCTCCAGCAAGATACTTGGCCTGCCGTTTGGAGAGCCCGTCATTCGCCGCCGGGTCGATCTCGAGAGTCAATTGCTTCTTCTTCTTGAGCTCTCCATTGATGGCAGCGAGAACGGCGTCGAAGCCATCGCGGGCATTGCCCTCGAATCTGGCGATGCTGACGCCGTCCGGCACATCACAGGGGAGGAAGCGGGACGTTTTCTCGATCTCCGTCTCCACCGTCTGCACATTCCTGGCACCAGCCCCCCTGCCCATCCTCGCCGTACCCCTACGGCTCTCGGCCGAGGCACAGGTGTATGTCTTCTTCTCCTGCGCCTGGGCGATCAGAGGCAGAGCGAGGAGAAGAAAGAGGCAGATCGTCGCCGTCGAACGCTTGATCGTCATCTTGGACCTCCATAATCCTGAGGGGGATCATGACGAATTTTAGCATGGTCCCAAGATGGCAACCGTTGTAGCCTATGAAAAGGAAAGAGCGGGGCGCCTCGGGAGAGGCGCGCCCGCTCTACGGGTTTGGATGGACGGGCCTACCTACCCGTGGACCCGCTCTTCCAGGATGGCAGAGGACGGAGGGGCGATCCCTCAGTCTTGAGGGACCGCTCCTCAAGGCTTCGCCGCGGCCCCTCAGGACTGAGGGACGGCTCCTCAGTGTTCCGGAACGGCTCCTCAGTACTGAGGGACAGTTCCTCAGTACTGAGGGGGAGCTCCTCAGTGCTTCGCCGCCGTTCCTCAACGCTACGGAGCCACCTTGGAGTGTTACGGCGCGGTCCCTCAACGTCGAGGGGCTGTCCCTCAATGGTTCGCCGCCGTTCCTCAACACTGAGGGATGGCTCCTCAGTGCTTCGCCGCCGCTCCTCAACGCTCCGCCGCGGCCCCTCAGTGCTTGGCCGCGGTTCCTCAGCGATGAGGGATCGTCCCTCAGTGTTGAGGCGCCATTCCTCCCTGTTGAGGGATCGCTCCTCAGTCTTGAGGAACGGTGGCGAAGTGTTGAGGAGCGGCTCCTCAGGCCAGCCTAGAACCCCCGCACCGCCTCCATCACCCGCTCCTGCTCCTCCCCGGTGATCCCCGGGAAGAAGGGGAGCCGCACCAGCCGGCCGCTGACGTCTTCGGTCACCGGGCACTGCCCCTCCCGGCCGCCGAGGCAGCGGCCCATCGGCGAGAGGTGGAGGGGCAGGTAGTGGAACACGGCCTGGATGTGCAGCTCCCGGAGGTGCTCGATCAGGGCGTCGCGCTCCCGGGTGGTGGGGAGGAGGAGATAGAAGAGGTGGTAGGGCTGGGTGCAGTGCGGCGGCACCACCGGCAGGCGGGCTCCCCTCGCCGCCGCCCAGGAGGCCAGGCCCTCCTGATACCGCTCCCAGATCCGCCGGCGCCGCTCCTGGATGGCGTCCCGCTGCTCGAGCTGGGCGAGGAGGAAGGCGGCCAGGAGGTCCGAGGGTAGATGGCTCGAGCCCACGTCCACCCAGGTGTAGCGGTCCACCTCGCCACGGAAGAAGCGGCTGCGGTCGGTCCCTTTCTCGCGCAGGATCTCCGCCCGCGCCACCAGCGACGGGTCGTTCACCAGGAGCGCTCCCCCCTCGCCGCAGGCCACGTTCTTGGTCTCGTGGAAGCTCAGCGTGGCGAGCGATCCCAGAGTGCCCAGGGGCCGGCCGCGGTAGGCGCCGAAGAGACCGTGGGCGTTGTCCTCCACCACCACGGCTCCGGCGGCGCGGGCGGTCTCCAGGATCGGGTCCATGTCGCAGGCGATGCCCGCGTAGTGCACGGGCACCACGGCGCGGGTGCGCGGCGTGACGAGCTCCGCGAACCGGCTCTCGTCCAGGTTCAGGGTGTCCGGCCGGATGTCGGCGAAGACCGGCGTCGCCCCGCGCAGCACGAAGGCGTTGACCGTGGAGACGAAGGTGAAGGCGGGGACCACGACCTCGTCGCCGGGGCCGAGGTCCAGCAGCAGCGCCGACATCTCCAGAGCATGGGTGCAGGAGGTGGTGAGGAGGACCCGCGGGACGCCCAGGAGCTCCTCCAGCAGGTCGTGGCAGCGCCTGGTGTAGTAGCCGTCCCCCGAGAGATGGCCGCGGGCCACGGCATCCTGGATGTACTCCATCTCCTTCCCGGCCAGGGCGGGGCGGTTGAAGGGGATGCGGTCCGTCATCATCCGGTCGGGCATCAGGGCGCTCCGGCCGCGGGAACGGCTTCCAGGAAGGTCACGGCAAAGCCCGGGACCGGCCCCGCGATCTCCTGGCGCTCGAGGAGACGGGCGGCCAGCCCCACGCCGCGCAAGGAGCGGTCCGCCTGGTCGAAGGCGGCGGGGTCGGTCGACAGGACGGCGATGCGCTGGCCGGCGACGAGGGGCGTGCCGTCACACATCACGGCGCCGAAGATCAGGGCAGGAAAGTTGCCCCCTACCATGCTCGGGCAGACCAGGAAGGTCGAGGACACCATATCGGCGAGGAGATTGGAGTCGTCCGGGGTGATGGTGTACCAGAGGCGGATGCCGAGCGCCGGGTCCCGGGAATCGATCAGGGCGGAGGCCTGGGCTACTTGCCGGAAGGCGCCCCGGGTATCGCCGCCGAAGCGCGAGAAGCCTTGTCCGCTGTTCGACGGCTCCCACGCGAGGAGCTGGCAGATGGCGAGCGACATCAGGGTCCCGAGGGTCCACGCGGCGGCCCCCTTGGTAGCCAGACCGTTGAGCCAGGGGAGCACCACCAGCAGACCGCCGGCCACCAGGGGAGCCAGCACCGGGAGATCCGGCCGCCATGACACGGTGCTGCCGGGAGCGAACGCCAGGGCGTGGGAGAGGCCGAGGATGCCGGCCGCGGCCCCGAAGAGCAGGGCAAAGGTCCGCGGTTTCATCCCGGCCAGCCCGGGGGGGAGCTGGGCCGCGAAGGCGAAGAAGACCGCGGGCAGCAGCAGGCTCACGTAGTAGAGGTGCTGAAGGACCGCCATGTCCGCCTTCACCTGACAGAAGACCAGGAGCCCGGCGAGCCCCAGGAGCTGGAGCTGCGTGAACACCGCGAACCGTCTCCTGGCCGGATCGGCCTCCCGGCGCCGCAGGGCGAGCACCGCGGCGCCCCCGGCCAGGATCAGGAGCGTCAGCACCAGGCGCGTGGCGCCCGGCACCCAGGAGTACGTGGGGTCGCGGAACGGGTTGGCGGTCTGGACCCGGCCGCCGATGAAGCTCAACGACGGCGCGAGATAGAAGAACGGCCCCCCCATGATCCGGTTGACCGTGCCGAACACCAGGAAGAGTCCCGCCGCCCCCGCCAGGGTCAGAGCGATCGAGGAGAGGAGCGGCCGGCGGCCGGGGCCGCGGTCGAAGAGCAGGAAGTAGGCCGCCAGGAACGGGAGATAGATCCCATAGAAGGCGTTGGCTGTCACCAGTGCCGTGGCCCCGGCGCCGGCCAGGACCAGGCAGAGCGACCGGTGGCGCGAGCGGAGCGCGGCCGTCAGCAGGAACAGGGTGGCGAGGAAGTAGGTGATCCCGAACCCGTCCACGTAGTTCCAGCCGATGGCGTTCAGGAAAAACGGGTGGCAGCCCAAGGCGAGCGCGGCGAGGAGCGCCCGGCGGCGGTCGAGCCAGGAGGCGCAGACCCCATAAAAGGACAGCAGGGCGGCCCAGAAGGCGGTCAGGTGGAGGACGTGGTTCGCCGCCTCCAGCGGCAGCAGCCGGTGGAGCAGATGGCCCGGCAGGATGACCGACAGCCGCGAAGAGAAGTACTGGTCCGGGAACTTCCAGGCGAAGGTGGAGGCGTTCTGGAAGTAGCCCCAGTAGATCCAGGAATCCCGGTGGATCGGGCTGTAGATCCAGCGGGGATCGATGGCCAGGAGCGCCAGCGGGACGAGCAGGAGGAGGGCCACGGCGGGATCGCGGAGCAGGGCACGGCCGTGGGGCAGCGTGTCCCCGCGCGTGGTCTCACGCACACGGGGAGGGATCTGGATCTCGGCGGTGCTCGACATCGGAGCGGGGGGGCGGACGATCAGCGAGGCGAGTATAGCGCCTGCCGGGCGCGGGCGAAGGCCCGGCTCTCGTCCCGCCAGGCGG
>DASPJI010000879.1:0-2528 GCA_035628695.1 Thermoanaerobaculia bacterium
GCAAGCTCGCCTGCGACTGCGTGGTGGTCTCAGACACCTCCCTCTACGCGCCCGGCCAGCCGTCGCTGATCTACGGTTTGAAGGGGCTCGCCTACATGGAGATCCGGGTCACCGGTCCGAACCGGGACCTGCACTCCGGCACCTTCGGCGGCGCGGTCGCCAACCCGCTGAACGTCCTCTGTCAGATCGTCTCGCAGCTCCGCGACCCGAAGACCGGCAAGGTGCTGATCCCCGGCTTCTACGACGACGTCCGCCCGCTGGAGGCCTGGGAGCGCGAGGAGTTCGCCAAGCTCCCGTTCGACGAGGCCGCCTACAGCGACGAGCTCGGTGTGGCGGAGCTGTTCGGTGAGGAGGGCTACAGCACGCGCGAGCGCACCTGGGCGCGGCCGACCTGTGACGTCAACGGCATCTTCGGCGGCTACGAGGGGAAGGGGGCGAAGACCGTGCTCCCGTCCTGGGGCGGCGCCAAGGTGTCGATGCGCCTGGTGCCCGACCAGAAGCCGGAGAAGATCGCCGAGCTCTTCACCCGCTACGTCCAGTCGATCGCGCCCAAGTCGGTCAAGGTGGAGGTGGAGTACCTCCACGGCGCCAAGGCGGTGGTGGTCGAGGCCCAGGGGCCGATCGTCGAGGCGGCGATGGACGCCATGCAGGAGATCTGGGGGGCGCGCCCGGTGCGTATTCGTGAGGGGGGCTCGATCCCCATCGTCGCTCACTTCTCGGAGGTGTTGAAGGCGCCGGTGCTGCTGCTGGGCTTCGGCCTGGCCGACGACGGCCTGCACTCGCCGAACGAGAAGTTCAATATCAGTCACTACTACAAAGGGATCCGTTCCGTGGCACGGCTGCTGGACCGGTTGGGCGAAGTCAGGGTATGAGCAGCAAGGACCATCTGGAGAAAGAGCTCAAATTTCCGGGCGTCGAGCTGGAGAAGCTGCGCGAGCGGCTGGCCGAGCTGGAGGCGGAGCGGCGGGGACCGGGCGCGTTCGAGGACAACTGGATCCTGGACCGCGGCGACGAGCTGCGGGCCTCGGGCCGGATCCTCCGCCTGCGCACCGACGGCTCTCGGGCGCGCCTGACCTTCAAGGGCCCCATGTCCATGGAAGGGAACATGAAGGTGCGGGAGGAGCGGGAGGTCGAGGTCGAGAACGCCGAGGAGGCCCGGGCGCTGTTCGAGAACCTGGGCTACGCCGTCGTCCGCCGCTACCAGAAGGTGCGGGAGGAGTGGCAGCTCGGCGGCGTCACCATCGCCCTGGACCACACCCCGATCGGCGACTTTGCCGAGTTCGAGGGGGAGCGGGCGGAGGTCGTGGCCAAGCGCTGCGGCTTCGATCCGACCAAGGCGGAGCGCCGCTCCTACCTGCGGCTGTACGAGGACTATCTCAAGACCAACCCCGAAGCGCCTCCCGAGATGGTGTTCCGGCAGTAGGCCATGCAGGGTAGGCGACTCCGGGCTCTGGTGCTCGCCGCCGGGCTCGGCACGCGGCTGCGCCCGCTCACCGAGTCCACACCGAAGCCCCTGCTGCCCGTGGCGGGGGTGCCGATCCTGGGTCACACCCTGGCGCAGCTCGCCGCGCTGGGGTGTGAGGCCACGGCCATCAACCTCCACTACCAGGGCGACAAGATCCGCGCGCGGCTCGGCGACGCCTTCGCCGGCATGCCCCTCACCTATTCGGAGGAGCCGGAGATCCTGGGCACGCTCGGCGCGCTCCATCCGCTGCGCGACTTCTTCGCGCCGGCGGACCTCGTCCTGCTCGTCAACGGCGACAGCCTCTGCCGCTGGCCGCTGCGCCGGATGGTCCGCCGGCACCTGGCGGGCCAGCCGCAGGGGACCCGGGCGACGCTCCTCCTCACCTCCCGGCCGGACCCGGCCGCCTTCGGCGGCGGCGTGGGCATCGACCGCGAGGGCTGGATCCTGTCGTTCCGGAACGGCGGACCGGCGCGGCAGGGGGAAGTGGCGCGGCGGCACGTCTTCGCCGGCGCGCACGTGATCTCGCCCGAGCTCCTCGCCCGGGTCGGACCGGGCCGCGCCGACATCGTGCGCGACCTCTACGAGCCGCTGCTGACCCCGCTGGACGGCGCGGGCGGAGCCCGGCTGGCCGCGGTGGTCACGGCGGGGCTCTGGCACGACATGGGAACGCCGCAGCGGTTCCTCGACGGGACCCTGGAGTGGGCGCGGGCAAGCTGGCCGGAGCGCCTCTGGCGGCGGTCGTGGATCTCGCCCGAGGCTGGGCTGGCGGCGGGCGCCCTGGTGCGCCAGTCGTCCATCGAGCCGGGCGCCCGGGTCGGTGAGAAGGCGCGGGTGGAGAGGTCGATCCTCCTCTCCGGGGCCCGGGTGGGCGCCGGCTGCGTGATCCGCGAGTCGATCGTCGGCTTCGGCGCCTCGGTGCCCCCCGGCACCTGGGTCGAGCGCCGGGTGATCACCGCGCAGCGCGAAGGGGCCACGCCGGGCCTCGACGACTCGGTGGTGGGCGGCGCCGTCTACACGCCGTTCGCTCCGGCCGGGGAGGCGGGAGGATGAGGCCGGCGCCCTA
>DASPJI010000880.1:0-2597 GCA_035628695.1 Thermoanaerobaculia bacterium
CCGCCGCCAGCCACCTCCACCCACCCGACCCTGCGGCGATGGCCCCCGCCAGCCCCAGGATCTTGGTCAGCACCCCCCGCTCCGCCGGCACCGCCCAGAGCGCCGCTCCGAGCGCCGTGACCGGCAGGGCCAGCGCGTCGATGACCGAGGGCGCCGTGATCCGGGTCGCGAAGAGGGAGAGGAAGAGCAGGAAGGCGAGGAGCGGCGTCTGCGACACGGCGATGGCGACCGCCGCGGCGCGCCGGTGCGTGAGGCCGTCCACCGGCAGATGGCGCAGCCAGCCGTCCAGGCCGCGGCAGATCCGCGGCGCCGCGGTCGAGGCCACCCCAAGGCAGGCGAGGGCGATGAGCACCGCCGAGCCCCCTGAGGAGCCCGAGCCGTAAAGCATCCGGGAGAACGAATCGAGGAAGTCGTCGCCGAGGAGCACGCCGCCGCCCACCGCGCCGACCAGCACCGGCGCCAGGATCAGCATGGCGATCCGCACCCCCACCCGCAGGTGGAACCGGAGGACGGGGCCGAGCGCGGAACGGCTCATCCGTGCAGCCGGTCGATCCGGCCCCGGCCGATAGCGAGCGCCGCGGTCCGGCCCAGCACCCGGACGACCTCGAGGAACGCCGCGAAGCGCTCGTCCCGGGTCAGCCCCTGCTTGTAGCGATAGTAGATCTGCTGGACGATCACCGCGACCTTGAGCAGCCCGTAGACGTAGTGGAAGAGGATGCCGGAGACGTCCCGGCCGCTGCGGGCGGCGTAGCGCTCCACCACCTCGGCGCGGGTGAGGTTCCCCGGCAGCGCCGTGGGCCCCAGCGCCAGGGCGTGCATCGCCGGCTCGTCGTCCGCGTCGATCCAATAGCCGAGGCTCGTCCCCAGGTCCATCAGCGGATCGCCGACCGTGGCCATCTCCCAGTCGAGCACCGCCACGATTTCGGAGAGATCGCCCGAGAGCACCAGGTTGTCGTACTTGTAGTCGTTGTGGAGGAGCGCCGTCGGCGTCAGGCCGGGCGGGAGGTGGTCCGCCAGCCAGGCCGCGGCGCGGTCGATGTCCGGCACGTCGTCGGTGCGGGAGGCGACCCAGCGCTCGGTCCAGCCGCGCACCTGGCGCTCGACGTACCCCTCGGGCCGCCCGAGATCGCCCAGCCCGGCGGCCCGGAAGTCCACCGCGTGCAGCTCGGCCAGGCCGTCCACCGCCGCCGTGGAGAGGAGACGCATCCGTTCCGGCGTCAGGTCCACCCCCTTCGGCGGCCGCGATCCCCGCAGGATGACCCCGCGCACCCGCTCCATCACATAGAACGGCGCGCCGATCACCGATGGGTCGTCGCAGTGCGCCAGCGCCCGCGGGGCCTTGGGGTAGAGGTCGGCGAGGCGCGACAGCACCCGGTGCTCCCGGCCCATGTCGTGCGCCGTCTTCACCTTCGAGCCGGCGGGCGGCCGGCGGAGCACCAGCTCGCGGTCCCCCAGGCGCAGCAGATAGGTGAGGTTCGAGTGGCCGCCGGGGAACTGCTCGACTTCGAGTGGAGAGTCCGGTAGATCGGGCAGCCGCCCGCGCAGCCAGGCTTCGAGGAAGGCCGGCGGCAGCTCCTCCCCGGTCCGCACCGGCCGCGCCCCGTCGAGCGCGGCGGTCAAGGCTCGTCCTCCACCGGGGCATAGCCCTTCAGGATGCGCCGCGCCACCGTGGTCTTGTGGACCTCGTCGGCGCCGTCGTAGATCCGCGCCGCCCGCTCGTGGCGCCACCAGAAGGCGAGAGGGGTCTCGTCGATGAGCCCGAGGGCGCCGTGCGCCTGGATCGCCCGGTCGAGCACGGCCTGGAGGACGCCGGCGGTGTGGAACTTGATCAGCGAGATGTCGTCGCGGGCGGCCGGGGCTCCCTCGCGGTCGATCCGCCACGCGGTACGGAGGACGAGCAGCTTGGCGGCGTCGATCTCGGCCCGGCTCTCGGCGATCCAGGCCTGGACGAGCTGGCGATTCCCCAGGACGTCGCCGGGGGCCAGCTCGCGGGTCGCCGCCCGGCCGCAGAGCAGGTCGAAGGCGCGCTCGCAGATGCCGAGCCAGCGCATGCAGTGGTGGATACGGCCCGGGCCGAGCCGCTCCTGGGCCAGGGTGAACCCCGCCCCCTCGGCGCCGACGCGGTTCGCCACCGGCACCCGGACCCCGTCGAGGCGGACCTCGGCGTGGCTCATCCACCCCTCGCCGGGCTCGCCCATCACGGAGAGGTTGCGGACAACCCCGAAGCCGGGCGTCTCCAGGGGGACGAGGATCTGGCTCGCCCGGGCGTGCGGCGGGGCTTCGGGGTCGGTGACGGCCATGACGATGCAGAAGGCGGCGCCGTCGGCGGACGAGGTGAACCACTTGCGGCCGTCGAGGACGTAGTCGTCCCCGTCACGGCGCGCCGTGGTCCCCATCCAGACCGGGTTGGAGCCCGGAAAGTCCGGCTCGGTCATGCCGAAGCAGCTCCGGACCTCCCCCCGCGCCAGGGGTCCGAGCCAGCGCTCCCGCTGCTCCGGCGTGCCATGGTGCAGGAGGAGCTCCATGTTGCCGGCGTCCGGCGCCTGGCAGTTGAAGACGTAGTGGCCGAGCGGGCTCCGCCCCAGCACCTCGGCGAG
>DASPJI010000881.1:0-2845 GCA_035628695.1 Thermoanaerobaculia bacterium
GTCTCGGCCGGCCGTGCCGCCAGGTCTTCGTAGCGCAGCCAGAGGCAGCCGGGGTGATCCTCGAGGTGCAGAGCGAAGGCCACACTCTTGCGCCACTGCCGCAGGTTGAAGAGGGTGGGTTTGAGCCGGCCGCCGTGCCGCCGCCCTTCGCCATGGGCGAGCGACGCCAGCACGTCGCGTGGGTCCCGCAGGACGAGGAGGCACCGGTAGCCGCGGTCCAGGAGGTACGGGAGGAGCTCCTCGCAGGTCGTCTCCTTGCCACCGGTCAGGATCGCGCCGGGGCGGTGGGCGAGGGCGCGGTAGATTTGCGCCGCGACCGCGGCCAGGTCACCCGGCTCGAGGCCTGCCAGGACCTCGGCGGTCCGCGCGGGGGCGAAACGGGTGTACTGGCCGGAGAAGCTTTCCATGACCGCGAAGAGAGGTGCCAGGGCCGTGCCATCGAGCCGCTGCGCCGCCAGGTGGGCCGCCAGATCCCGCGGCCGGTACCGCGTCTCCAGGAACAGGTCGCCCAGGGGATAGGAAGCGTCCCGTTCTCCGAGAGTCCGGAGGAACGACCGCTTGGCCTCGACGAAGAGGAGGGGGAAGGGCTGCGACAGCACCGACAGGCGCGGATGGCCTGCCAGGAGCTTGTCGAGCAGGGTGGTGCCCGAGCGCTGCATCCCGGTGAGGAAGAGCGTCGCCGTTGTACAATCCTGTCGCACAAAGCCTTTCTGTGTCCCGGCGAATCCACCCATGAAGCGAGTCGCGGTCCTTCAGTCCTCGTATATCCCCTGGAAAGGGTATTTCGACCTGATCAATCTGGTCGACGAGTTTATCCTCTACGACGACGTCCAGTACACGCGCCGCGACTGGCGGAACCGGAACCTCGTGAAGACGAGCGGCGGGACCGCCTGGATGACGATTCCTGTGCAGGTGAAGGGGAGATACCACCAGGCGATCCGCGCAGTCGAGGTCGCCGACCCGCGCTGGGCCTCGCGGCACTGGAAGTCCCTCCAGATCCACTATGGGCGGGCGCGGAGCTACGCCGCGGTGGCTCCGGCGCTGAGCCGGCTCTACGAGCTGGCGGCCGGCGAACGGCTCCTCTCCGGGGTCAACGAGGTGTTCCTGCGCGGGATCTGCGGCCTGCTGGGGATCCGCACCGTCATCACCCACTCCTCGGACTACGAGTTGCGGGAGGGGCGCACCGACCGCCTGGCGGGGCTCTGCGAGCAGGCGGGGGCGGCCGAGTACCTCTCCGGGCCGTCGGCCCGCGCCTATCTGGACGAAGGGCTGTTCCGGTCGCGGGGGATCGCCGTCCGCTGGATGAGCTACGACGGCTACCCCGAGTACCGGCAGCTCTTCAGCCCGCCGTTCGTCCACCAGGTGAGCATCCTGGACCTGCTGTTCAACGAGGGGGTGGAGGGGGCGCGGCATCACATGCTGAGCACGCGGAGCGCCACGGCACCCGCCGTGGTCCCCGCCTCCTCGGCGCCGCCTTCGCCGGAGCTCCTCGCGTGCTCGTCTCCGTAGTCGTCCCGGTCTACGGCAGCACGGTCCTGGCGGAGCTGGCCGGGCGGGTCCATGCCGTCTTCGCCGCCCGTCCGGCGGACGACTACGAGCTGATCTTCGTCGACGACGGCTCGCCGAGCCCGGAGGTCTGGTCGGTCCTGGAGCGTCTCGCCACCGGGGAGGGGAGGGTGACGGCCCTCCAGCTCACCCGCAACTTCGGCCAGCAACCCGCCACCCTCTGCGGTCTGCGCGAGGCGCGGGGAGAGGTCGTGATCACCATGGACGACGACCTCCAGCACCGGCCGGAGGACATCCCGGCGCTCCTGGACGCCCAGACTGCGGGCGGCTGGGACATCGTCATCGGCCAGCTCGTGGAGAGGCGTCATCCGTGGCCGCGCCGGCTGGCGAGCCGCATCAAGGGCTACTTCGACCACCTCCTCATCGGCAAGCCGCGGCACATCCAGCTCACCTCCTTCCGGCTGCTGACCCGGACAGTGGTCGACGGCGTGCTGTCGATCCGCACCCCCAACCCGTTCCTGCCGGCGATGATGTTCCACGTCACCAAGAGCGTGGGAGGGGTGCCGGTGGCGCATCAGGCGCGGCGTCAGGGGAGGAGCGGCTACTCGCTAAGGAAGCTCCTGCGGCTCTTCAGCAACCTGGTGATCAACAACTCCAGCCTGCTGCTGCGCCTGGTCGGACAGGTGGGGATCGTCTGCGCCATCCTGAGCGTCCTGGGGGCCTGTCTGGTGGTCTACCGTAAGCTGGCCCACGGGATCGCCATCGAAGGCTGGGCCTCGCTGTTCACCGCGATGCTCTTCATCGGCGGTCTCCTGCTCTTCGGGCTGGGAGTGGTGGGGGAGTACCTGGTGCGGATCATCGAGAGCAGCGAGGCGAAGCCTACCTACTTCGTCCGCCGGAAGGCCGGATGACCGCCGGGACGCCAGCGCACCGTTCGCGCGGCCTCTACCGGCTGCTCGAGCCCGCGGCCGCCTATGAGCTGCTCCAGCGCCTGGTGGGGGCCGGGCCGGCAAGGGGCCGCTTCGTCCAGGAGATCCTGCGGCCACGCCCCGGCGACCGGCTCCTCGACATCGGCTGCGGCGCCGGGGGGCTCCTGGACGCGCTGCCGGATCACGTCGCCTACGTGGGCTACGACCTGAATCCGCGCTACATCGAATCCGCCCGGCGGCGTCACGGCGCCCGGGGGGAGTTCCACCAGGCGAGGGCCGGAGAGCCGCCGGCGGAGATGCTGGCCGGCACCTTCGACCTCGTCGTCGCCAAGTCGATCCTGCATCACCTGGACGACCGGGAGGCGGGGGAGTTGATGGAGGTCGCGCGCCGGGCGCTCAAGCCGGGCGGC
>DASPJI010000882.1:0-3060 GCA_035628695.1 Thermoanaerobaculia bacterium
CTCGGCGTCCATCTCCTCCCCCTCGTGCCAGTCCCCCCGCGGGTCCTGCCAGTCGGTGCGCGCTCTCAGGGGCGGAGTGGAGAAGGCCATGGGAAGATGCTGGCGCCAGACCGCCTCGGGCGTCCGGGCGTCCAGCTCGAAGGTCTCCCTCGCCAGGTCGTCCGCCCCCTCCTCGCCGAGCAGCCGCACCCGGACCCGCAGCCGGGGGACCCGGGCGGGGTCGACCGGACCGGCGAGCAGGCGCAGGCGGCGGTACCGGAAGTGGGCGAGGGGGTCGATCACCAGCACCCGGTGCCGCGACCGGAACGGCCCGGCGGCCACCCGCGGCTCGCCCTTTCCCAGGGCCGGGTCGAAGTGGTACTCCACCTGAAACGTGTACTCGTCCTTGCCGCGCTCGGTGAGCGGCGCCTGGAAGCGGAACGGGCCGGGCTCGTCCGCTGCCACCCGGAAGGAGGCGCGGTGCTCGCCGCCCGCCAGGGGCACGGACAGATGGACGACCGCCTCCCGGAGGTCCGCCATCTCCGCGAAGTCGATCGCCGAGACCACCTGGACGTCCAGCGCGGAGAAGAAGGGGTCGTCGAGGTCGATCTCCCGCACGTCGAGCGGCGTCTCCTCGGTGACCATGACGGGCAGCAGGCCGGTGGCGACGTGGGTCAGCTCGACGGCGGCGCGGCCGTCGTAGAGCAGCTCGAAGTCCTTGTGCTCGCGGACGATCTCCAGCTTCGCCTTGAGCACGAAGAGCGCCGACGCCGACGTCACCTCCCCGGCGCCCACCAGCCCGGCCAGCATCTCGGCAAGGGCGCCCCCCGCCGCTTCCTGCCCCTTGGGGGGGAGCCCCGACCGGAAGAAGTCCTGCTGCACGCGGACCTTCACCAGGTCCATCACCATCTCGCGCTGCCGCGCCATGTCCGCGTCGTCGGTGAAGGAGAGGATCTCGACCTTGATGATGTCGTGCTCGACCAGCCAGGCGAGGTCGAGGTCGAGCTTGGCCGAGACGTAGTAGGTGAAGCCCACCGAGGCCGAGAAGCGGTCGTACATCCGGTCGTAGTCCATGCGCACCCGGGCGGACAGGGCCGGGGTGAGGGCCAGGAAGCGCAGCTCGTAGACCACGCCGGCCGGGATGTCGCCGCCGCGGGCGGCCTGCTCGAAGAGCGTCGCCCCCTCGGCGGAGAGCGCCAGGGAGAAGGCGGCGCGGTGCGGGGAGGCGATCGGGGCGATGCGGCTCTCGGCCAGGTCCTCGACGAACGAATCCCCCTCCGCGTGCGCCAGGATGGCCCGCACCGTGCCGGACCTGAAGAGGACGGGGGAGAGCCGCGCGTCCGGCCGCCCCGACAGTCCCGCCACCTCGGCCTGGAGCAGCACCTGCTTCTCGAGCGCCGCCTCCACCTCGAACAGCGCGAGGCCGGCGCCGCGCGCCCGAGTCGGGTCGAGCGCCGGGTTGTCCGTCAGGTCGCGCCGGTATTTATAGAGGGTGAACGCCGGGCCGTCCTCATCCTGGACCAGCCGCGGCGGGGGAGGGAGGACCCAGAACTGGTCCGGGTCGGCGTGGTCCCGGAACACGGTGACGCCGCGCACCTGGTAGAAGGGGGGCTCGATGGTCAGCATGATGGGTCTCCGTCGATCTCCTTCACGCCAGCGGCTGTACCACCAGCAGGTCCGACGTGGTCACCGGCGGCCGCACGTCCATCGTGCCGTCGCCCTGCACCAGGGTGAGCTGGTAGCTGTAGGCCTGCCGCGCCGGGTCGGCGACGGGGTAGTCCCAGCGGATGGGGGCGCGGGCGTCGTCGACCAGCCGCTCGTCCTCGGCGAAGAGGCCAGACTCCACGTCTTCGAAGGCGAAGCGCACCTTGAGCGCCAGGAGCCCCAGGTCGCGCGGGGACTTGCCGACCAGCAGGAGCTGCACCTGCCGCAGCCGGGCGATCCCTTCGCCGACCACCAGCTTTCCGGACGGACCTGGTAGCCACGGCCCCTCCCGCACCTCGTTGCGCGCCGTGTGCACCGTCACCCGGTACTCGTAGGAGCGGTCCGCCCCCTCGGGCGCCGCCCACGACCAGGTGGCGGACGGCTGCTCGGCGGTCAGCACCCGCGTCGCCACCCGCGACGGGTCGGACTTCGGGCGCAGCTCCAGGATCAGCCGCCGCACGTCGGTGCCGAAGCGCGCCGAGCCGAGGATCTGGACGTCCACCACCTCGGGCAGGGGATCACCCACCAGCAGCACGCCGGCCTCGGTCTCTTCCCAGTCCACCGTTGTCTCGTCCCCTCGCGGGTCGAGATAGCGCAGGCGCCGCTCGAAGCGCACCGGCGCGCCGAGCCCGGCGCGCACCTGGAAGGCCGCCTCGGGCCGGGAGGCGTCGAGCCGTAGCGTCTCCGTCGCCGTCCATCCGGCCACGGGATCGGTCGCCCGGAGATCCACCAGCACCGCCGGCCAGCGGTCGAAGGGGAGGCCCTGCGCCACGGCCCTCACCTCCACCCGCTGGTACAGCTCGCGCGGGTCGATCCGGATCACCCGCCCGGCCGCCGTCCGCTCCGGGGACGTCAACCGCCCCTCCAAGCCGCCGGCGCCGGGGAGCAGATGGGCCTCGTAGCGCCAGGCGACGTCCGGCCCCAGCTCCGGCCGGTGCCAGAGGGAGGCCTGCTTGCGGGGCGCGGCGGCGTCGAGAAGAACGTCCTCCTCCTTGTCGCCGTAGAGCAGCCGCACCTCCAGGTGATCGATCCCCTCGGCGGCGAGGTCCACGGCGGTGCCGATGTCGAACCGCATCTCCGCCGCCGGGCCGGGCTCCACCTCGACGATCAGACGGTCGGCCGCCGTCCCCTCGGGGAGGAGCGCGCGCAGCGTCCCTTGCGGCGCGAGCGTCAGCCGCTCGGCGCGGGAGGCGGCGAGCTGGTAGGTGAAGGTCTTGAGCTCACTGCGGTCGAGGGTGCGCAGGCTGTAGGTCAGGGAGAAGAAGCCGGCCACGTCCTTGATCGCCCGGCCGATGGTGGCCAGGGCGTCGTCGTCCGGGTCCTCGGCCGGCGGCGCCTGCCCGAGACTGGGCTCGAACAGCTCCTCGAGCACGTAGC
>DASPJI010000883.1:0-8458 GCA_035628695.1 Thermoanaerobaculia bacterium
GCCAGCCGCTTGGCGCGGCGGCGATAGAAGGTGCGGAGGCGCTTCAGCCGCTCCTCGTAGCCGTCCGCTCTCAGATAGCGCTCCACGATCGCCTGCCCCAGGCCGTTGGCCTGGAGGTCGGCGTCGCGCTTGGCCTTCAAAGCCTCCTCGTGAAGCCGCTCCGGCACGACGAGCCAGCCGACGCGCAGGCCGGGGGCCAGGGTCTTCGAGAACGTACCTATATAGAAGACGCGATCGGGGGCCTCCGCCAGGAGGGGACGGGGGCCGGGGCCGGAGAAGAGGAGGTCGCCGTAGGCGTCGTCCTCGAGGATCGGCAGGCCGCTGGCGAGCAGGCCGCGCCGGGTCTCCTCGTCCATGGTCTCGCCGCGCGGGTTGGAGACGGCGGGCATGACGTAGACGGCACAGGCCGCCTCGGGATCGGGCGCGCCGTCCAGAGGGATCGGGGTGAGGCCCCGGGACCGGAAGAGCTCCAGCGCGCCGGGGTAGCTCTCGGGGTCCGTATAGATCCGCGCGCCCTCGGGGCAGTGGAGGCGCGTGGCGATCATCAGGGCCTGCTGCGCGCCGCTGGTCACCAGGATGCGTTCCGGCTCGACGGCCGCGTCGCGGGAGGCGAGATAGTCCGCGATCCGCCGGCGGAGCGCCTCGTCCCCCTCGGGCCAGGAGTACTGGAGCGCCGACGGAGCGGGTTGAAGCACAACGTCGGCCAGCGCCTCGACCAGCCGGCGGCGGGGGAACTGGCGCGGCGACGGCAACCCGCCACCCATGGCGATCACGTCGCGGTCACCGGCGGCTCGCCGCAACAGGGTTTCGATCTCGTCCGGCATGCCGGTGTCGCCGAAGCAAGTCCCGTGCCCCGGGCGGGATGCCGGACAGACGGATCAGCCGAGGCCAGCCATGTGGCCCTGCTCGTTCTGGTTCCTCAAGCGCAGAAGCAGCTCGGGAACAGAGTCGGGGGATCGCCGAGGCATTCGCACTTCGCGCAGTGCCCAGGAATGCAAGCGGCCGAGCAGGAGCCGAACGCGCAGGACTTGCTGCAGGAAGGGTTACAACTGCTGCTGCCGGACCCCGCAGTCGGATCCGGAGTGAACTCCCCGAGCTCGGAGCCCGAATCCGGGCCCAAGAGAGCGCTCTTGTCGCGGAGGGTGGTAAGAAGCTGGGCTTCTTCTCCTGAGACGTCCTGCAGTGAGAGCTGCTTCACCGCGGCCCCTGAATAGCGGTAAAGATGGATCCCGCTCCGGGAGGCCGTGAAGGAGTACACCGACTGCTTGGGCCGAGGAGTAGGGGGAGCCCCGTTGATTTGGAGCTCGAGCTCCCGCTGCTTGGTATGAGACAGGACGCGCAGGCCGGTCGGGCGATATTCGATCTCGGCCGCGGCGTCGCTGAGAGTGAAAGGCGGAATCAATGGCGACAGCGTCACGAAGAGAAACAGGTGATCCACGCGACCGTCGGTCCGTCCTTCGGCGTCCTGCTCATCGAGAGCGACGACGACATTGTTGTAGTCCGCCTTGACGAGGACTTCGCCGGAGAACACCTCGGGCAGCAGATCCCCGAATGCTTCCCTCGCGCGTACCTCCGGAGGCACTCCCTGCTCCTGTGAGCCCGGCGTGCTCCCGGGAGGAGCTCCGGCTGCATGAGCAGCGCCGGCAAGACCGAGAGACAGGAGAACGCCTACGAGAATTTTACATCCCCATCTTGGCCACATCAGCAGATCCTCTCTCTGTTGAGAAATCAATCGCATCGTAGTAGGCGCTGCTGGATAGGTCAAGGGCCGGAGCAGGCCTCCAGGGCTTGGCTGTCGCCGACGGCCACGTAGAGCGCATCAATCCCCCGCTGCAGCCGGATCGTCTCCTCCAGCACCGCCACCGTCCGGCAAAAACTGCGGATCTCGTCGTCGAGTAGCCTGAGGCCGGCGCGGGCCTGGAGCCAGCGGCGGAGGACCTGGTAGCCGCCGATCCGGTAATCCCAGACCTCCGGCTCGATCCCCTGGAAGCACTGCCCGCACTCGTTGATCACCACTTGTCGCTCGGCGGGATCGTAGCGGGGGAAGCCGGCTCTTCCCGTGGTGCCGTTTCCCTTTCCTTGAAAGGTGGCCGACGGGCAGGCCGGGACGGTGCGCAGCAGGTGGAGGCCGATCAGCTCGGTTCCGAGCGCGGCCAGCTCCTCGAAGAGGTGGCGGTCCCAGGGGAAGGGGATGCGCGGGAAGTCCTGGCGGAGCAGCGGCGCGTACCTCTCCCGGTAGGTGGGGCTGTAGAGCACGGCATACACGTAGCCCAGCACCTCCTCGGGCTCCGGCTCCTCTCCATACAGGCGGTCCAGAGAGCGGAGAAGGTCCGGCGCCAGGTTGGGCTTCCTCGTTTCCCCCTTGAACAGGCCGTCTTCCTCTTCAGGAAGGAGCCAGAGGGGGAACAGGTAGTTGATGTCATAGGCGCTCACGGCCTTGTGGGCGACGATCCGGTCGGTCACCAAGGCTCCGGCGCCGTCCTTGGATTGGCGCGGCGCCACCAGTCCCAGATTGCCTCCGGCCAGCATGTGACGCATCACATTCTCGCGGGGCCGCTCCAGCAGGTAGTCCGCGTAGAAGACGTGGCGCTCGTCGAAGGGCCGGTAGAGGATCTTCTGGAAGCGGGTGCGCCAGTCCTCGTCGGCGAGCGCGCGCCGGCGCGCCTTCTCGAGGCTCCAGGTCCCCGTATTCCGCAGGTCCGTAAACGGTCCTCGGTTGGTAGGTGTACACCAGTTGCCGATCCGTGCCTCCAGCTCCCGGGGGTCGCGGTCGATGGCGAAGGCGTCGCGCGCCGTCACCACGCCGGCCGAGTGCCGCGGGAAGATCTTGGGGAGCGGGGTGCCTCGCAGGTACTCCTTCTCGAGGTCCACGTCGCACGGCGCGAACAGGTAGGCCGGGGCCTCGGGCCGCAGCTCCCGCCAGGGCGTCGACGCGACGTCGTTCGCGGACAGCCAGCGGAGCTTCTCCGCGTGCGAGCCGTGGAGGTCGGCCCGCCAGACGCGGCGGGGGAGACCCGGTTTCTTGACGAAGAGCGCGATCGCCACCCCCTGCCGTACCCCTTCGAAGACGTTCTCGTCCCGCGAGCCGTCCGGCGACCTTTCCTTCTTCTTCATGTTGCCGTGGAGGTCCAGGACGTACAGCTCGTCGAAGGTCCCGAGGAGCGAGGCCCGCATCCCCCGGAAGGTGGGGTTGTCCAGGTAGCCGTGGTTGGTGACGAAGCCGAGCACCCCCTGGCCCACCTCGTCGATCCGCCGCTGGGCGAAGCGGATGAATTGGACGTAGTCGTCCTGCAGCCAGCGCGGGTTGGCCTCGCCGAGCGGCTGGCCGTCCAACCGGTAATAGCCCTCGTCCCGCCGGCCGTCGGGGGCGAGGTAGCCGTCCCGCACCTCGGAGCTGCGCTGGGAGGAGCGCCCGAGCCAGGGCGGGTTGCCCACCACGACGAAGGCCGAGCACCCCTCCGGCACCTCTTTCTTGAGGCGCCCCGCCAGGTGGGACTCGCGGGCGAGGGACGACAGACCCGGCAGGGCGGCCTGCTTGAGCTCCCGCGCGTCCAGCGCGTCCGTCAGGTAGAGCCCGAAGCGGTCTTCCTCTTCTAAGGGACAGCCGAGCTCGGCGAGGACGAGGCCGAGGTGGAGGTGGCCGATGGCGTACGGGGCCATCATCAGCTCGAAAGCGTGGAAGTTGGGGAGCAGCCGGTCGCGGACCAGGGCGGGGACGGCGCCGTCGCCGAAGCGCTCCCGGTGAGCGGCCGCCGCCTCGCGCAGCGCCTCGGCCACGAAGGTCAGCGTGCCGGCGGCCGGATCGAGGAGGCAGACGCCGGGGTGGGCGAGCCCGCCGTCCAGGCCGAGACGGTCCGCGAGCAGCCGGTGGACGGAGCGGACGACATAGGCGACCACGGGCTGAGGGGTGTAGAAGACGCCGCGGCGCCGGCGCAGGTCCCGGTCGTAGCTGGCGAGGAACGTCTCGTAGAAGTGGAGGATGGGATCCTTGCCCCTCCCGGCGTGGTAGTGGCGCTCCAGGAGCCCGCGCACCGGCGCGGGGGCGAGCAGGTGGGCGAGGTCGTCGAGGATCCACCGCACCTCGGGGGGCGGATCGCCGAGAGAGATGTACCGGAAGACATCGCGCAGGATGCCGTTGGTGCGCGGGATGCGGTCAAACAGCGTCGCCCGGTCGAAGCCTTCGGGGGAGCGCCAGCGGGCCGCCAGCATGCCGTAGGCGACGGTCTGGGCATAGAGGTCGGCGAACTCGCGGCGCGACAGCCTCCCCAGGAGGTACTCGGCGAACGCCTGGTGGAGCCCGGTGAAGGTCCCCTTCCCGTCCCGGCCCTCCTCCCGCTCCAGGATCTCCTCCATGCGGGCGGCCAGCTCCCGCGTCCGCCCGGCCATCGCCACCGCGAGCGACGAGGCGCTGCCGCTCCAGGGCGCCTCGAAGGTGAAGAAGCCATCGAGCAGCGCCAGCAGCGCGGGCTCCCCCTCGACGCGGGCGGCGCCGGCCATCAGCTCGCGGGGGAGCAGCCGCGCCGCGAACGGGGAGGCAATGTCCGCGCGGGCGACCCTCTCCCCTTCCCGATAGAGCCGGAACTGATGGAAGTTGGTGAGGATCAGGTTGGGGAAGGCCGCCTTGTAGCGCTCGAGCTGCGGCGACTCCTCCACCCGCTGGAGGTCCGTCCCCGGGCGCTTGGCCTCCACGTAGCCGACCGGACGGCCGCCGCGCCAGACCTGGAAGTCGAGGAGGTGCCCCTCCCGGCGCTTGGGGATGACCGTCACCCGCACGTCGCCGCGATTCAGGTGTCCGGCGCAGCGCACGAGCAGCTCCTCGAGAGATGAATAGAAGCTCTCCTCCCGGACGTCCTCCCGCCGCTCCAGCTCGAAGACCCGTTGCAGATAGCCCTGCAGGATCTTCGTCGTGTCGGGCGGCGCCGGAGAGGTGAGGGAGCGTGTCTCGATTGCCATGCGAAGTATCCGATAGCGAATACATCATAGCGCATCGAGTTGCCGTTATGCGCACCGCCAGGCTTGGGTGAAGCGGGGGAGATCGCCGGGAGGCGCGACGGGCGGGCTCTGGTCCACGGAGAAATAGTTCCTCCGGGCCGGCGTACTAAGAGCGACGGAGGCGGACCCACCGGGCGGCCGCCCCATACAACTCAGGAGCTTCCTTGATGAGACGAGAGCTTTCCGGCCCGGGCCGCACGCGTGCGTGGAGCGCCTTCGCCTTGACTTTGATCCTGACCGCCGCGGCAGTGGCACCTGCCGTGGCGGCCGCCGATTCTCCCGATGTCGCCGCCATCGATCGCTACCTGACCGCGGCCTATGCCGCCAACGAGCCCGGCGCCGCCGTCCTGGTGAAGCGGGGCGACGAGGTGCTGCTGCGCAAGGGCTACGGCATGGCCAACCTGGAGCTGGGGGTGCCCATCCAGCCGGACATGACGTTCGAGCTGGGCTCCCTCACCAAGCAGTTCACCAGCGCGGCCATCCTGATGCTCGCGGAGCAGGGCAAGCTCTCCGTCGAGGACGAGGTCACCCGCTACCTCCCCGACTTCCCGACCCACGGCAGGAAGATCACCCTCGAGCACCTGCTCACCCACACCTCGGGCATCCCCAGCTACACCGGCCTGCCGGACTGGATGGCCAAGGCGCGCCAGGACATGAGCGTCGACGAGCTCATCGGCGTGTTCAAGGGCAGGCCACTGGAGTTCGAGCCGGGAGAGAAGTGGGCCTACAACAACTCGGGGTACGTCCTGCTCGGCGCCATCCTCGAGAAGCTCTCGGGCAAGACCTATGAGCAGTTCGTCGAGGAGGAGATCTTCAAGCCCCTGGGCATGACCTCCTCGCGCTACGGCAGCCTGTCGGAGGTGATCCCCGGGCGCGTCTCGGGCTACGGCCGGACCCCCGACGGCAACTGGAGCAACGCCCCCTACCTCAGCCGGACCCTCCCGTACGCCGCCGGCGCCCTGGTCTCGACGCTGGACGACCTGGCGCGCTGGGACCGCGCGCTTTCGGCTGGAGACGGGGAGGGCAAGCTGCTGTCCAGGGCCTCCCTGGAGCGGATCTACACGCCCTACCGGCTGGCTTCGGGGAAGTCGAGCCGGTACGGCTACGGCTGGTTCGTCAGCGAGCTCCAGGGACAGCGGTCGCTCGAGCACAGCGGCGGCATCTTCGGCTTCGTCACCTATATGCTGCGCGTCCCGGAGGAGCGGCTGCTGGTGGTGGTCCTGTCCAACCACCCGGGCAAGTCGCCGGACCCCGAGGAGGTGGCGATGCGGGTCGCGGCGCGGGCCCTCGGCCGTCCCTTCGAGGACACCCCCACCGTCAAGCTGGCCGCCGCGGCGCTGGACGAGTACACCGGCGTCTACCGGATCGACGAGGCCGCGGCCCGGATGGTGACCCGCGAGGGGGACCGCCTGTTCGCCCACCGCACCGGCAGCCGAAAGCTCGAGGTGGTGGCCACCGCCCGCGACGAGTTCTTCTATCCGGACAGCTACACCCGGCTGCGCTTCGTGCGCGACGCCCGGGGGAAGGTCGCGGGCATGGAGGTGACTCCGCGCGGCGGCGAGACCGAGGCGGCGCAGCGGACCGCCGAGCCGCTGCCGGCGCCGCGCCAGGCGGTGCGGGTGGACCCGGCCGTCTTCGCCGGCTACATCGGCAAGTACCAGCTCGCGCCCGGCTTCGTGCTCGACGTCACCCGGGAGGGGGAGCAGCTCTTCGTCAAGCCCACCGGGCAGACCAAGGTGCGGCTCCTCCCCTCCTCGGAGACCGAGTTCTTCGTCGAGCAGGCGGACGCCCGGTTCGTCTTCACCCGCGGCGCCGACGGCAAGGCGACCGAGTTGACGCTCCACCAAGCCGGGCGGCAGGCGCCGGCGGCGCGGGTGCCCTAGCTGGAGGAGGTGCGATCGACGGCGGCGGGTCGTCATATAGTTGACGCCCATGCGCCTCCGGACCTCTCTCGCCCTCGCCCTGTGGCTGTGGGCGGCCATCGTGATGGCCGCCCCGGCCGTGTCCCCAGAGACCGTCGCCGGCATCGACCGGTTCCTCACCGAGACCTATCCCGCGGCCGAGCCCGGCGCCGCCGTCCTCGTGATGAAAGACGGCGAGGTGCTGCTGCGCAAGGGCTACGGCATGGCCAACCTGGAGCTCGGGGTGCCGATCACGCCGGACATGGTGTTCGAGCTGGGCTCGGTCTCCAAGCCCTTCACCGCCACGGCCATCCTGATGCTCGCCGAACGGGGCAAGCTCTCGATCGAGGACGACGTCACACGCCACCTGCCCGGCTTCCCGACCCACGGCAGGAAGGTCACCCTGGCGCACCTGCTCAGCCATACCTCCGGTGTGCCCAACTTCACCTCCCTGCCGGACTGGGTCGGCAAGCAGCGCCTGGACCTGACCGTCGACGAGCTGATCGGCCTGTTCCGCGGCAGGCCCCTGGACTTCGAGCCGGGGGAGCGCTACTCGTACAGCAACTCGGGCTACGTGCTGCTGGGCGCGGTCATCGAGAAGATCTCGGGCCGCACCTACGAGGAGTTCATCGAGGAGGAGATCTTCAAGCCCCTGGGGATGACCGCGTCGCGCTACGGCAGGGCGGCGGAGGTGATCCCCGGCCGGGTCGACGGCTACGAGCCCGATCCCAAGAGCGGCCCGCATGAGAAGAGGTGGCGCAATTCCCCCTACCTCAGCATGAACATCCCCTACGCCGCCGGCGCCCTGCTCTCGACGCTGGACGACATGGCGCGCTGGGACCGCGCGGTCACGGAAGGGACGCTGCTGCCCAGGGCCGCCCTGGAGCGGATGGTCACCCCGTTCCGGCTCAATTCGGGCAAGCCCGCGCGCTACGGCCTCGGCTGGACGCTCAGCGAGCTCGCCGGCCACGAGGTGGTGGAGCACAACGGCGCCACCCTCGGCTTCATGAGCCACATGCTGCGCGTCCCGGACGAGCGGCTGCTGGTGCTGGTGATGTCGAACTACCCGGCGAAGACGCCGCGGGTGGAGACGGTGGCCCTGCGGGTCGCGGCGCGGGCCCTCGGCCGGCCGTTCGAGGAGATCCCCACCCTGAAGATGACGGCCGCGGAGCTGGAGGACTACGTCGGCGCCTACCGGGTCGACCCGAAGGAGGTGCGGATGGTCACCCGCGACGGCGACCGCCTCTTCGTCCAGCGGATCGGCGTCCGGCGCGCCGAGGTGCTGCCGACGGCCAAGGACGAGTTTCTCTTCACCGACAACTACTCGCGGCTGCGCTTCCTCCGCGATGCCCAGGGGCGGGTCACGGCCATGGAGGTGTTCCCGCGCGGCGGCCCGTCCGAGGTGGTGCCGCGGAGCGGCGAGCCGCCGCCGGGAGCGCGGCCGGTGGTCAAGGTCGACCCGGCGCTCTTCGACGCCTACGCCGGGACCTATCAGCTTGCCCCCGGCTCGCTGCTGCTGGTGAGCCGCGAGGGGGACCGCCTGTTCGTCCAGCTCACGGGGCAGA
>DASPJI010000884.1:0-11702 GCA_035628695.1 Thermoanaerobaculia bacterium
CCCAACTCGGAGACGGAGTTCTATTTCAAGGAGGCCGACTCCCGGTTCGTCTTCGTCCGCGGCCCCAACGGCAAGGCGGTGCGGGTCATCTTCTCCCAGGGAAGCCTGGAGCTGCCGGCGCCGCGGGTGCAGTAGAAGGAGGGGACCCGCGCCGCCGGGCGTTCCGGCCGGCTCGGCCGTTGCATCCCGGAATTCTACAGGCTCCCGGCGTCAGGTGTCGGAAAAGGGTATACTGCCATTTCTCCATCTGTTACGAGCCCACCGGAGAATCAATATGATTGAACTAGCGAAGAGCCGCCTGCCAGAGATCCTCGGCCGGCACGAACGTGAGATTCTGGAAGAGTGGATGCAGCAACAGCTTGCTGCTGCTACGAACCGCCGGGACCTCATCCAGGAGCGTGAGCTGGCCGAGCAATCCCGCGACTTCCTGGCTGCTTTCCGTAGCGCCCTCACCCAGGACGGCGCGGGCGACGTGGACGGCCCGGCGTGGGGCGGCGTGCGGGAAATCCTCGCCGAGCTGTCGCGCAGCCGGGCCCGCAAGGGGTTTTCGTCCTCGGAGACCGCGACCTTCGTGTTCTCCTTGAAGCAGCCGCTGTTCGAGCGCCTCCGCCAGCACCTGGGACAGGACGGCGCGGCCCTCGGCGAGGCCATCTGGAGCCTGACGACCCTGCTCGACAACCTCGGCCTGTGGACGACCGAGGTCTACCAGAAGGGGCGCGAGGAGGTGATCCATCGCCAGCAGCAGGAGCTGCTGGAGCTCTCCACGCCGGTGGTGCGGTTGTGGACCAACATCCTGGCCCTCCCCCTGATCGGCACCCTGGACAGCGCCCGCACCCAGGTGGTAATGGAGAACCTGCTGCAGGAGATCGTCAACGCCGGCGCCGCCATCGCCATCATCGACATCACCGGCGTCCCCACCGTCGACACCCTGGTGGCACAGCACCTGCTGAAGACCGTCGCCGCCGCCCGCCTGATGGGGGCCGACTGCATCATCAGCGGCATCCGCCCGCAGATCGCGCAGACCATCGTGCACCTGGGGGTCGAGCTCGGAGACGTCACGACCAAGGCCAGCCTGGCCGACGCCTTTGCCCTGGCCCTCCGCCGGACCGGCCTCAAGGTGACCACCGCGCAGCCGATGATGCAGCCGGCCGCCGGCGCTTGACGGAGGAGCTTCGTGGACAGGATCCCGATTCTGAAGATGGGCGAGTTCCTCCTGGTCACCATCCAGGTCGACATGCACGACCGCCTGGTGATGACGCTCCAGGAGGACCTGATGGAGCAGATCCGCCGGACCGAGGCGCGGGGCGTGCTGATCGACATCTCGGCGCTCGACGTCGTCGACTCCTTCATCGGCCGCATGCTCGGCCACATCGCCGCGATGGCCCGGGTGCTCGACGCCCAGACGGTGGTCACCGGGATGAGGCCGGCCGTGGCGATCACGCTGGTGGAGCTCGGCCTGTCGCTCAAGGGGGTGCGCACCGCCCTGGACGTGGAGCGCGGTATGGATCTGCTCCGGACGTCCGTCGAGGAGCAGGAGAACGTCCGTGGCAGTCTCGCGACCTGAGGAGCTGCCGATCCAGCGCGAGGAGGACGTCGTGCGCGTGCGGCAGAAGGTCCGGGAGTGGGCGGTCGACCTGGGCTTCGGTCTCGTCGACCAGACCAAAGTCGTCACCGCGGCGTCCGAGCTGGCGCGCAATACCATGCTGCATGGCGGCGGCGGCCGCGTCCTCCTGGAAATGGTGACGGAGGGGACACGCCGCGGTCTGCGCCTCACCTTCGAGGACCAGGGACCCGGCATCCCCGACCTCGACCTCGCGCTGAAAGACGGCTTCACCACCGGCAGCGGCATGGGGCTCGGGCTGGGAGGCTCCAAGCGGCTGATGAACGAGTTCTCGGTCTCGTCGGTCGTCGGGGCAGGGACGCGGGTGACCGTGGTGAAGTGGAAGTGAGCCTCCCCCGGATGTGGGACGGCGAGGTCATCGACTTCGCCGTGCCGGTGACCGAGGTCAGCCAGGTCGGAGAGGCGCGCCGGCTGATTTCCACCGTCACCCGCCGGCTCCGCTTCGACGAGACGGCGGCGGGCAAGGCCGCTATCGTGGCGACGGAGATGGCCGGCAATCTGGTCAAGCACGGCGGCGGCGGCGAGATCATCGTCCGCCCGCTGGCGCATGGGGAACGGCAGGCGCTGGAGATCCTGGCTCTCGACCGCGGCCCCGGGATCGCCGATGTGGCGAAGTCCCTGCGCGACGGGTATTCCACGGCGGGCACCCCTGGCACCGGCCTGGGCGCGGTGGCGCGGCTCTCCGACGGATTCGACCTCTACTCGGCCCCGGGCCAGGGGACGGCACTGCTCTCGCGGTTGTGGTCCAGGGCCGCCCCCCCGGGTGGCACGGACGGCTTCCACGAGCCGGCCGAGCACGGGGCCGTCTGCCTGCCGGTCACGGGCGAGGAGGCGCCGGGGGACAGCTGGGAGATCCAGCAACGGCCGGGCGGCTGGCGGCTCCTCGTCGCCGACGGCCTGGGGCACGGCCCCTTCGCCCGCGACCCCGCGCAGCGAGCCATCGGCGCGTTCCGGGAGACTCCGGCCGGCTCGCCCGCCGAGGTGCTGGAGGCCTGTCACGCGGCACTGCACGGCACGCGCGGCGCGGCGGTGGCCGTGGCCGACGTGGACCTCGAGGCGGGGACCGTCCGCTTTGCCGGCGTCGGCAACGTGGCGGCCACCATCCTGGGGGAGGGGCCTTCCCTCTACATGGTGTCGCTCAACGGCATCGTCGGCCAGGGCGCGGCACGGTTCCGCGAGTTCAGCTATCCTTGGTCCCCGGGGGCTCTGCTGGTGATGGCTTCGGACGGCCTGAGCACGCGCTGGAAGCTCGATTCCTACCCGGGCCTCGCCGCCCGCCATCCGAGCCTGATCGCGGGAGTGCTCTATCGCGATCACGGCCGCCCTCGCGACGACATCACGGTCGTCGCCGTCCGCGCCGCCCAGCTCCGGCGCGGCGCTGGAGGAGGGGCCCGGTGAGGCCGGCGCTGCTGACCGTCGACATCCGCCAGGAGGCCGACGTGGTGGTGGCGCGGCAGCGGTCACGCCAGCTCGCGCGCCTGCTCGGCTTCGACGCCCAGGACCAGGTGCGCATCGCCACCGCCGTCTCCGAGATCGCGCGCAACGTCTATCAGTATGCCGGGCGGGGGCGCATCGAGTTCCAGCTCGAGGGGCGCACCCCTCCCCAGGTGTTCGTCGCCCGCTTGACCGACCAGGGGCCGGGGATCGCGGACGTGCCGCTCATCCTCTCCGGCCGCTATCGCTCGCAGACCGGCATGGGGCTGGGCATCACCGGCGCCCGGCGCCTCATGGACCAGCTCCAGATCGAGTCGGCTCCCGGCAAGGGCACCACGGTCTGGCTGAAGAAGCTCCTCCCCGCGGGCGCCCCCTACCTCGACGGCCCGCGGCTGGCGGCGGTCGGCGACGCCCTGGCGCGGGAGGGCTTCCAGAACCCCCTGGCCGAGGTCCAGAACCAGAACCAGGAGCTCCTCCGCGCCCTCGGCGAGCTGCGCAACCGGCAGGACGAGCTGCTGCGGGTCAACCGCGAGCTCGAGGACACCAACCGCGGCGTGGTGGCGCTCTATGCCGAGCTCGACGAGAAGGCCGAGCACCTGCGGCGCGCCGACGAGATGAAGTCGCGCTTTCTGTCGAACATGAGCCACGAGTTCAGGACCCCCCTGAACTCGATCCTCGCCCTGTCGCGCCTGCTCGAGGAGCGCACCGACGGCGAGCTGACGGGCGAGCAGGCGAAGCAGGTGGGCTTCATCAAGAAGGCGGCCGGCGACCTCACCGAGCTGGTCAACGACCTCCTGGACCTGGCGAAGGTGGAGGCGGGCAAGACGGTCGTGCGGCCGATCGAGTTCGAGGCCCGGAACCTGTTCGGCGCGCTGCGCGGCATGCTGCGCCCGCTCCTCGTCGCCGAGAGCGTGAACCTGGTGTTCGAGGACCAGGCGGACCTGGCGCCCCTCTACACCGACGAGGCGAAGGTCTCGCAGATCCTGCGCAACTTCATCTCCAACGCGCTCAAGTTCACCGAGCGCGGCGAGATCCGCGTCTCGGCGACCCTGAGCCACGACCTGGACGGCGGCGTCGAGGGGGTCTGCTTCGCGGTCGCCGACACCGGCATCGGCATCGCGCCCGAGGACCACGAGCGGATCTTCCGCGAGTTCGACCAGGTGGAGGGCCGGCTGCAGGCGAAGTTCAAGGGCACGGGCCTGGGGCTCGCCCTGTCCAAGCGGCTCGCCGAGCTGCTCGGCGGGCGCATCACCCTGGAGAGCACCCTCGGCGCCGGCTCGACCTTCTCGCTCACCATCCCGCGCGTCTACGAGTCGGACGAGCCGGTCGAGGAGGAGCCGCTGGCGGAGGAGTGGCATCCCGACCCCCGCCGCCTGCCGGTGCTGATCGTCGACGACAGCCCCGAGAGCCTGCACGTCTACGAGCGGCTGCTGCGCGACACCCCGTTCCAGCCCGTCTCCACCCGCACCCTGCGCGAGGCGGCGGCGCGGTTGCGCACCGTGCACCCGGCCGCCATCGTCCTCGACATCCAGCTCGTGGGCGAGCAGACCTGGAGCTTCCTCGCCGGGCTCAAGGGGGCCGACGAGACCCGGGACATCCCGGTGCTGGTGATCACCAGCGTCGACGATCCGGCCAAGGCCGCCGCGCTCGCCGCCGACGGCTACTGCGACAAGCCGGTCGACCGCGACTGGCTGCTCGAAAGGCTGGGCAGCCTGACGAGGAAGGCCGGCAAGGCGCTGATCATCGACGACGAGGAGGCCTCCCGTTATATCCTGAAGGGGCTGGTGGTCAGGCTGCCGCTGGAGCCGGTCGAGAGCTCGGACGGCAGGGAGGGGCTGCGGCGGGCCCGCGAGGAGCGGCCCGACGTGATCCTCCTCGACTTGGTGATGCCCGGCCTCACCGGCTTCGATGTGCTCGACGAGCTGAGAGCTGATCCATCCACCCGCGAAATCCCCGTGGTCGTCTCCACCTCCAAGATCCTGGCCCAGGAAGAGCGCCAGCGGCTCGAGCGGTGGTCGGTCCCCGTCCTCTCCAAGGAGACCTGGGCGCGGCCGGACGCGGTGACGGAGCTCCGGCAGGCGCTGTCGCGGGCCGGCTGGAGCTCGGGCTCCGCCGAGGAGCGGGCGTGAAACCCCAGCCGGTCATCCTCCATGTCGAGGACAACGAGGCGGTGCGCTACGGCATCGGCCGGGTGCTGCTGCGGGAGGGGTTCGTTCTCCAGGAGGCGCCCACCGGCGAGGAGGGGCTGCGGCGCGCCCGTGAGTCCCCCGACCTCATCCTCCTGGACGTCAAACTGCCCGACATGAGCGGCTTCGACGTCTGCAAGCTGCTCAAGTCAGACCCGGAGACCTTCTCCATTCCGGTGCTGCACCTCACCTCCACGTACGGCAGCAGCGAGCACCTGGCCGCAGGGCTCGAAGGCGGCGCCGACGGCTACCTCACCCATCCGGTGGAGCCGATCGTCCTGGTGGCGACGATCCGCGCCCTGCTCCGTGCCCGCGTCGCCGAGCGGCAGGTGCAGGAGCTGCTGCGGCTCGAGGCGGCCGCGCGCGCCGCCGCGGAGCAGGCGAACCGGCTCAAGGACGAGTTCCTGGCCACCCTGTCCCACGAGCTGCGCACGCCGTTGAACGCCATCCTGGGCTGGGTGCAGCTCCTGCGTTCCGGCTCCATGGACACGGCCGGCGTCGCGCGGGCGGTCGAGACCATCGAGCGCAACGCCAAGGCCCAGGCCCAGCTCATCGCCGACATCCTCGAGGTGTCGCGCATCATCACCGGCAAGCTGCGCCTCGACGTGCATCCGCTGGACCTGCGGTCGGTGGTCCGCAGCGCCGCCGAGACCGTGCGGCCCGGCGCCGAGGCGAAGGGGGTCGCTCTCGATCTGTCCCTGGACCGGGACGTGCCGCCGGTCTCGGGGGATCCCGACCGCCTGCAGCAGGTGGTCTGGAACCTCCTGTCCAACGCCATCAAGTTCACCCCCCGCGGCGGCCGGGTGGAGGCCGCCGTGGAAGCGTCGGGCTCCCACGTCCAGATCACCGTCCGCGACACCGGCCAGGGGATCGCGCCCGCCTTCCTGCCGCACGTCTTCGACCGCTTCCGGCAGGCCGACGCCTCGACCGCGCGCCTCCACGGCGGGCTCGGCCTGGGGCTGGCGATCGTCCGCCATCTCGTCGAGCTGCACGGCGGGGCGGTCGGCGCCGAGAGCCAGGGAGAGGGGCGGGGAGCCACCTTCATCGTGAGGCTGCCGGTCCTCGGCGTGTTCAGCCCGGCCGTTCCGGCGGCCGTCGGCACCGCCCGGGAGGCGCTGCTGGAGCCGGAGGCCTCCCTTCCGGCGCCGCCGAGGTCCTCCCTCCTGGGCCTGCGGGTGCTCGTCGTCGACGACCACCCGGACACCCTGGAGCTCGTCTCCACCGTGCTGCGGGGGCATGGCGCCGAGGTGGCCGCCGCCTCTTCGACGGCCGAGGCGAAGAGGGTCTTCGGCGACGTCCGCCCACACGTCCTGCTGAGCGACATCGGCATGCCCGAGCAGGACGGCTACGAGCTGATCCGCTACGTCCGCGGCCTGCCGGAGGACCGCGGGGGCGCCACCCCCGCGGCGGCCCTCACCGCGTACGCCAGCCCGGCCGACCGCCTCAAGATCCTCGACGCCGGTTTCCAGGCGCACATCCCGAAGCCGGTCGAGCCGCTCGACCTGGTCACCCTCGTCGTCCGGCTGGTCGGCGCGCGGTAGCCGGCTTCCTGCTAGCATTCCCTCCAGTTCTTTTCCACTCGCCGGCGCCTGCCGGCTCTGCTGTCTTCAGAAAGGAGATGAGGATGCCGCGATTCTTGATCCTCTCCATCCTGGCGGCCCTCCTGGCGCTCGGATTCGGAGGCTGCTCCGCCCGCGAGCCGGGCGAGGGTGAGACGACCGCGGAGGCGACGCCCACCCCGACCCCCACTCCGATCGTCCCGGCCCCCGAGTACTGCGCCAAGGCCCCCCACGACCAGCCCTGCTCGTTCATCCCCCAGGACGTCACCGCCAAGCTGAACCCCGGCTACGACGGTCTGACGGAGAACGATCAGCGGCCGTTCGACAACTTCTCCTGGCAGATGTTCCTGGCGCTCAACTGGCCGGCGGACGCCAACGGCAAGCCGCTGCCGGGCTCGATCGGCTCCAACCCCACGGCGCCGCGGGTCTGGATGTCCTACCCGAAGCCGGTGGACGTCTTCCATCTCGACTTCCCGGGCGGCGTCGACGCCACTCCCGAGGTCTGCCAGGGGGTGGGGGACAGCCCGGGGCTGCCGGTCTTCCAACTCATGGCCAAGAACGACCATGGCGGCGTGGGCGGCTCCATCCTCGAGGCCACCGGCCAGCCGCTCATCGACCGCAACCTGAACTTCACCCTGTTCGACGTGCGCCTCAACGACGTCGAGGCCAACTACATCCGCAGCAACGGCCTCGACACGCTGGGCGGCCAGGTCCAGTTCAAGCAGGCCGGGAAGACCGTGAGCTTCCCGATGGGCTATTACCAGGACCCCAACCGGCGGCTCGGCGGCTCGGTGGGGGCGATCGAGATCAAGAGCGCCTGGCGCATCATGGACGCCGCCAAGGGGGACAGGCTCGACCGCTTCTACACCACGCCCGCGCTGGTCTACGTCAAGGCCGAGAACAGCGAGACCGGTAAGCCGTTCTGTTTCCAGGCCACCCTGGGGATGGTCGGGTTCCATGCCATCCAGCGCACCACCGGCCCGGGTGGCCAGGAGCAGGACTGGATGTGGGGCACCTTCGAGCACGTGGACAACCAGCCGGAGGCGCTCGACGCCGCCGATCCCACGAGCCTGCGGCCGGCGCCGTCGAACAACTGCACCGCGCCGCCGCGGGCGCCGAACATCTACTCTTATTATCAGGCGACGTGCAACGGCCCCGGCTGCACGCCCAACACGGCGCCGCAGCCGGAGCCCAACGGCAACTATCTCTGGGCCACCACGCCACCCTACGCGCGGCGCTACGGCAACGGCGACAGAAAGAATTTCGGCACGCAGGTGGTGCGCTGCTGGAAGATCTATCCCGAGACGGCGGACCTGAACGCCGCCTTCGCCAAGAAGCTCGCCGGCACGGTCTGGGCCAACTACCGGTTGATCAACACGCAGTGGCAGGCGCACAAGGACTCGCCGGAGGTGGTCGGGCAGGTGCCGGCGTTCCTGGGCAACCCGGTCCAGGAGACCTACATCCAGTCGAACGCCACCTGCCTCGGCTGCCACGGCTTCGCCACGACCGCGGTGGGCCAGGACGCCAACTTCAGCTTCCTGCTGAGCATCCCGCGCCTCTTCGCCACCGAGGGTCAGGAGGGCGCTGCCGGTACCGCGGCGCCGAGCCCGCCGGCGGCCGGCGCGGGGACGGGGGGATAGGCCTCGCCGGGGCCCCACCCCTTCGGGTGGGGCCCTCCCCATCCTTTCGGATTTGCTGGACTATCCGATCGGCGATGTCCCGCGGCACCGCCCGTCCCTAGAATCCTCTTCATCACAGTGACCGGCATCCTGCCAGCGACTGATTCATGAAGGGGCCTCCCGATGTCCGTGGAAAGCAACAAGGCCGCGTGTCTCGAATTCTGGAGAAGGGCTTACCAGGAGGGGCATCCCGAGTTCATGTATCAGGCGCTGGCCGGCGACGCCGTCGACCATGAGCTGGAGCCCTTCCGCGTGCCGTACATGAGCACGGCGCAGCTGGCGGTCGGCTTCACCAGGGTCTACCTCAAGGCCTTCCCGGACCTGCAGGTGGACATCGAGGACATGCTGGGCGAGGAGGACCGGGTGATGACGCGCTGGCGCATGCGCGGGACCCAGACGGGCCCCCTGATGGGCATCGAAGCCAGCGGACGGCCCATCGACATCACCGGCCTCCGCGTCGACCGGTTCGTGAACGGGAAGATCGCCGAGACCTGGGGCAACTGGGACCTGCTCGGGCTGCTCGAGCAGATCGGCGCCCTGCCGCCGCTGCGCCGCGGTCTCTTCCCGGCCCTGCGGTCCCTGGCCGCGGCGTGACCGGACGGCTCGAATCGGTTTTCTCCCTCGTGTAGCATCGGGGGCCGCTCGGACGGTCCGATGCGGCGAGCCGAGGGAGGTGAGGTGATGAGGATCGCGGTCCTGGGGGCGGGTGGCGTCGGCGGGTACTTCGGCGGCGCGCTCGCTCGCGCCGGCCACCCGGTGGCTCTGCTGGCCCGGGGTGCCCACCTGGAAGCCCTGCGGCAGCGCGGGCTGGAGGTCCGCACGCCGGAGGAGACGTACACCGTGGCCGTCGAGGCGGTGGACGACCCGGAGGGGCTCGGCCCGGCCGGCCTCGTCCTCGTGGCGGTCAAGAGCTACTCGCTGCCGGAGGTCGCGCCGGCCGCCCGGCTCCTCGCGGAGCGCGGCGCGGTGGTCGTGCCGCTGCTCAACGGGGTGGAGGCGGCGGACCGGCTCGTCGAGAGCGGCGTCCCGGCCGGCCAGATCCTCGGCGGCCTCACGGAGATCAGCGCCGTCCGCACCGGTCCGGGCGTCGTCGAGCGCCGCAGCCCCTTCCAGCGGGTGGTGGTGGGGGAGAGGGCGGGCGGAGCCTCCGAGCGTGCCGAGCGGATCGCCGCCGCGTTCCGGGAGGCGGGCGCGGAGGGGCGCGTTTCCACGGACATCACCCTCGACCTCTGGCGCAAATTTGCCTTCATCAGCGCCATGTCCGCCGCCTGCGGCCTGGCCCGTGCGCCGGTCGGTACCATCCGGAGCGCGCCGCTGGGTCACCTCCTCATCGAGCGGGCGCTGCGCGAGGTGGTCGCGGTGGGCCAGGCCCGCGGCGTCGCCCTCACCGGCGAGGACGAAGCGAGGATCCTCGACTTCGTCGACACCATGCCCGGCGGCCTGAAGCCGAGCTTCCTGCTCGACCTCGAAGCCGGCGGCCCCACCGAGATCGACGACCTCAGCGGCGCCGTCTCCCGGCTCGGCCGGCTCGCCGGGGTCGAGACCCCCCTGCACGACGCGGCGACGGCGGCGCTGCGCTGACCGCGCGTTGCGGGCCGTTCCAACGGCTCGCCGAAGCCTCCGGCGAGCCGTCGACGGCTTCGCCGGCGCGTTGTAAGCATCCGACCGGCCGCCGAAGCTTCCAGCGAGCTGCCGAAGCTTCCGGCGGCCTGCCGGAGAGCACGACAGCCCGTCGTAGTCTTCGGCGGCGCGTCAAAGGTTCCCACGGCGCGCCGGACGGTCCGGCGGGCCGTCGAAGCTTGCGGCGCGCTGCCGGAGATTCCGCGGGCCCGCCGAAGCTTGCGACGGCCCGCCGGAGAGTACGGCGCCGCGCCGGAGCTTCCGGCGAGCCGCCGGACTCTTCGCCAGGGCGACGGATCGCTCCAACGGCGCGCCGGAGGCTCCAGCAGCGCGCCGGAGAAGCCGTCCCTTCCTTATATAGATGGAGAACGCCACCGGCGGGGCCGCCGGTGGCGCGGGGTGGTCAGGGGAGTGGGGGGGCGCTAGCCCTCGTCGATCCGCCGGCCGCCTTCGCGGGTGTACATGTAGTCGTAGCCCTCCTGGGTCAGGACGTAGTCGTCCCCTTCCTTCTTCACCAGGTTGTGGGCGATCAGGGTGTCCATGGCGCCTTCGAACTCCAGGCCCTTGGTGTCCTCCTCGGTCTTCTTGAAGTACGAAGCCGGCACCTTGTCGCCCGGACGGGCCCCCACCCGCTCCCCCTTCATCTCGTGGAACTGCACCAGCAGGATCTCTTCGGTCTTGGTCAGCAAGATCATGGGCTGTATTCCTCCGTTTCGGTGCCGTGGGTCCCCCCCCGGCTCATCTTCCCGGAATTGCATGGAGCGTGCCGCCGTCTGGCAACGGTCGTGCAGAAGAGCGAGCTGACACCGCCTCCTGCCGCCGGGCGGCGGCCGCAACTTCGGAAGGAGAAGAGAATGGGCGATACCACAGTCACCAAGATCGATTCCCGGCACTCCCCGGTCGGCGAGATGGGCCAGAGGTATCTCGCCTCCGGCGTCCACGTCGCCATGCGCCTATGGGAGGAGGAGCCGGGCGAGGGCAAGCCGGCGAGCCGCCGCGACTACGAGACCGTCGGCTTCGTCATCGACGGGCGCGCCGAGCTCACCCTGGAGGGGCAGACGGTGACGCTCGAGCCCGGCAACTCCTGGGTCGTCCCCAAGGGGGCCGAGCACCGGTACCGGGTCCTGGAGCGGTTCAAGGCCGTGGAGGCGACGTCGCCGCCGGCCCATGCCCACGGGCGCGACGAGGAGATGGGCCGGGGAGAGATCAGCGGCACCGATTAGCCGGCGCCAGCCGGCGCCAGGCCTCAGAGCTTCAGCACCATCTTCACCATGTCGTGCTGGTTGCCGTCGGGGTCGGTGCCGTAGCCGGGGACCGGGTAGCTCTGGAAGCCCAGGTTGGTCAGCGTGGCGACGGCGTCGGCCTCGAGGTCCGAGATCAGCATGCAGGTGAGGTGGCGCAGGCCGTTGTTCCGCGCCGTGCTGATGAAGTTGTTGATCAGGATCGTCCCCAGGCCCTGGCCCCGGTACCGGGGCTCGATGAGCCATTTCACCCGGCCGACCAGGCGCAGCGGCCCCCCCTCGCGGTAGTGCAGGGTGGCGTCGGCCACGATCCGGTGGCCGTCGAAGGCGATCAGCGGCAGCACCTTGTCGTAGTCCAGCTC
>DASPJI010000885.1:0-8334 GCA_035628695.1 Thermoanaerobaculia bacterium
AGGCCGCCGACCTCTATCGCTCCCTGTGGACCTTCTTCCCCGACGAGCTGGACCATGGGCTCAACCTCGCCGAAACCCTGTCCACGGCGGGCCGGAACGCCGAAGCCAGGGCCGTGATCGACGAGCTGCGCCGGCTGCCGGAGCCGGAAGGCCAGGACCCGCGCATCGACCTGAAGGAGGCGGAGATCGCCATGCGCATGGCCGACTACGCGGCGCAGCTCAAGGCGGCCGAACGGGCGATCGAGAAGGGGGAGGAGCTGGCCGAGATCCAGGTGATGGCGGAGGGCCTCACCTACAAGGGGGACGCGCTGCTCCTCAGCGGCAACCCCCGGGAGTCGATCGTCCACTACCAGCGGGCGCGGACGATGTTCGGCCAGGCCGGCAACAAGCCGGCCGAGGCGAAGCTCCTCCTCAGCCTCGGGGTGTCCCTGCAGCAGATGAGCAATCTGGCCGAAGCCCGGGACATGATCGAGTCGGCGCTCGACGCCGCCGAGAAGCAGGGCAGCTCCCGGAGCATCTCCCTGCTGCAGGCGAACCTGGCGGTGCTCCACATGGACCTCGGCGACGTGCGGGGCGCGCGGGAGCTGATCGAGCCGGCCTACGCCGCGTTCAAGGCGGAGGGGGACCGGGTGCGGGAGGAGAAGGCGCTCTACGTCCTCTCCACGGCTCTCCTGGCCCAGGGGGATGTCGCCGGCTCGCGGCAACGGCTGCAGATGGTGCGGAACCTGGCCCAGCAGACGGGCAACCGTACCGACCTGGTGGTGACCCTCGACGACCTCGGCGTCCTGCTCGCGCGCCAGAACTCCCCCGCCCAGGCCATGCGCCTCCACAACCAGGCCCTGGCCATCTCCCGCTCCCTCGGGGACCAGGGCCGCATCGCCCGGGTGCTGATCTCCATGGGGGACACGCTGACCCAGATGGGCGCGCTGACTCGCGCCCGGCAATGCTACGCCGAGGCGTTCGAGCACGCCCGGGCCATGGGCCACCGCCTGCTGGTCGCCCGGGCCTCCGGCGGGCTCTCCCGCCTCTCCTATGTCCAGGGCGATCTGGCCACGGCGCGCCGCCACGCGGAGAGCGAGCTGCGGATCGCGCTGGACGCCGGAGCCCAGCCCATCGCCATCCGCGCCCGGGCCGACCTGGCGCAGCTCTATCTGGCCGGCGGGGAGCTCGATACCGCCCGGCGGTACCTGGACGAGGCGCTCGATACCGCGAACTCTCTCGGCCTGGAGCTGGAAAAGATGACGCTCCACCTGCGCCTGGCCCGCGTCGCCCTGGCGGAGGGCGACACCCAGGCCGCGGCCGCTCTCGCCCGGGAGACCGCGGACTGGTTCGGCAAGCGCCAGCTCGTCGCCGATCAGGCCCGCTCCCTCGCCGTGCTGGCCGAAGCGCTGTTGACCAGCAAGCGGCTGGCCGAGGCGCAGGAGGTCGCCTC
This sequence comes from Thermoanaerobaculia bacterium, assembly GCA_035628695.1. GTDB lineage: Bacteria > Acidobacteriota > Thermoanaerobaculia > Multivoradales > UBA5704 > DASPJI01. The sequence goes on from DASPJI010000885.1 coordinate 1,433, forward strand.
CCAGCTCCGCGCCCTCGCCGGCAACAGCGATGACCTCGAGCTGCGGATCACCGCGGCCGTTCAGGCGGCCCGCATCGGCTCCACGGCGGGCGAGGTGGGAGAGTCCTTCATGAAGATGCGCCAGGCCGAGGAGATGGCGAGGAACACCGGCCTGGTCGCCGCCGGTCTGGAGGCCCGCCTGGTCCTCGGCCAGTTCCAGCTCGAGCGCCTGGACCGCGTCGCCGGCCGGGAGGCCCTCGAGGGCCTGCGGCGTGAGGCCGAGGCCAAAGGCTTCTGGCGGGTCGCCGGACACGCCGCGGAGGCCCTGCAGGTGAACCGCTCCCCCCGTTCCCCGGCCCCCCCCGGTGCGCCGGTCGCCGGTCGTTGAGAGCTGGCTCAAATTTTGATCCCCCCTGTCAGAGAATGACCCGCCCGCGGCTCACTTCCTGACCCAGTCGCCGCTCCCGGCGGCGGTAAATCCCGTGGAATCAGTCCTCTCCGGAGTGGCACGCTTCTTGGGTAAGAACGGCCCGATACCTTTTCAGCCGAGCGCCGACAACCGGCCCCGGCCTCTTTGAGGAGAGGGAGACTTCCATGAAGAAAGCCCTGGTTCTCGCCTTGGCGATGGTGGCGCTCGGCGCCATCTCCGCCTCCGCCACGACAGTCCTGTACGTCCCGATGAACAAGTCCGTCGACCTGAGCGAGGTCATCCTCCTCGGCCACGTCCTCCGCATGGAGCCGGCCTACAACGCGGAGGGGGAGATCGTCACCCGCATCGACCTGCTGGTCGAGGAGGGCCTCAAGGGCGGCGTCGAGCGCAGCGCGATCTTCAGCTTCTTCGCCCGGGGCGGCAGCCTCGACGGCGTCCATGTGGAGACCGTGGGCGAGGCGAAGTACCGGCTGGGCGAGCGGGTCCTGGTGCAGCTCGAGTCGATCGACGGCGAGTACTACACCCTCGGCCTCGCCTTCGGCAAGTGGAACGTCGCTCAGGAGCGGGACGGCCGCCCGGTGATGATCCGCAACCTGTCGGACCTGCACATGGTCGGCGCCGAGGAGACGCCGGTCGACAAGTTCCCGCTGCAGCGGATGCGCGACATCGCCGCCCTGCGTCAGGCGTTCTGATCCGCCGCCATTAGAGACGAGAAACCGACTTTCTAGACCTGCGCCGAGCGCACGAGGAAATCCATGAAGAAGATCGTTCTGATGGCCGCCGTCCTGGCTCTCTCCGCCTCCCTCGCCTCCGCCTACAGCCTCAACGGCCGGAAGTGGTTCTCCAGCAGCGACGCCACGTTCCGCTTCAACAACAGCAACGGCGCGACCTGCTGCCTGAGCGCCAGCGCCCAGAGCAGCGCCATCCAGTCCGGCCTCAACGCCTGGGCCATCCTGAGCAACGGCGGCTCGACCAACCTCTCCGGCGCCAAGCGGGACGGCGTCAACGTCGTCTCCTGGGGCAAGCTGGGCGGCACCACCCTGGGCGTGACCAACTACATCGCGACCGACAGCAGCCAGTCCCAGGTGTGCGGCAACAACCTCATCTATCGCTTCCAGGAAGTGGACGTGCGCTTCAACAACGCGTTCAACTGGCAGACGTCGTCGACCTGCACCAACGGCTTCGACCTGTCGGGCGTGTCGGTGCACGAGTTCGGCCACGCCGTCGGGCTCGGCCACTCGAGCGTCCCGGGGGCCACGATGTACCCCTCGGTCGCCGCGTGCGACTTCTCCGTTTCGTCGCTCGCCAACGACGACAAGGCCGGCTACAGCGCCATCTACAGCGGCTGCCGCTAGACGGCGGCCGGTTCGGCAAAGGCGCGCCGGAGCCTTCCGGCGCGCCGCACCTCCCCCTGCCTGGCCCGCCTCCAATCCAGTAGACTTGTCGCAGCCGTGCGGCTGGCGTTGCTGACTTGGAGGATTTGATGGCGGAACGAATTGGGGGCCCGGCCCACGTGCGCTCAGCGCTCTTCGTGGACTTCGACAACATCTACCTCGGGCTCCAGCGCGAAGATCCCAGCGCGGCCGAGCAGTTCGCGACCAACCCGGCCCACTGGCTAGCCTGGCTGCAGGAGAGCCTCTCCCCCACCGACGGCAGCGAACTCGGAGACGCCGGCGCCGGCGGCCGGCGGACACGCCCGAACCGCAAGATCCTCTTCCGCCGCTGCTATCTGAACCCGTCGCAGTTCGGCCGCTTCCGCCCCTACTTCACCCGCTCGGCCTTCGAGGTGGTGGACTGCCCGCCGCTGACCAGCGGCGGCAAGACCAGCGCCGACATCCACATGGTCATGGACATCCTCGACACCCTGGGCCATGCCACCTGCTTCGACGAGTTCATCATCCTGTCCGGCGACGCCGACTTCACCCCGGTGCTGCTGCGCCTCTCCAAGCACGACCGCCGCAGCGCGGTGCTGGCGATCGGCCCCGCCTCGGTGGCCTACAAGGCCGCCTGCGACCTGCTGATCGACCAGGACACGTTCCTGGAAGACGCCATCGGCGTCGCGCCGAGCCCGGCGGGGCGGGCGGGGGAGCCGCCCCGGAGCTCGGCCATGGAGGACCTGCTCCGGCGCATCGCCGACAAGGTCCAGGAGCGGGCCCTGACGGTGGGCGAGCTGGTGGCCACCGACCTGCCGGGCATCTTCCGCGAGTTCCCGGAGTTCACCGCCAGCACCAACTGGCTGGGCTTCAACAGCCTGCGCGGCATGGCCACGGCCGTGACCCAGGCGCGGCCCGACCTGATCATGGTCGAGGGGGACCCCTGGAAGGTGCGGACCGGCGATCCGTCCGAGAAGGAGGCCGTCGTCCTGTCCGGCGAGCGCACGCCGCGCCTGCGCCCGGCGGTGGACTACGGCCGGCTCACCGAGGAGATCCTGGAGTACGTCCGCTCGGTGGTGGAGACCTCGGAGAACGCGGTGCCGATGGCGCGCGCCGCCCAGATGGTCATCAGCCGCTTCGGCGAGGAGGTCCTCGATTCGCGCTGGGCCGGCTTCGGCACCTTCCGCGACCTGCTCGAGGGGCGGGCCGAGCCGGGCTTCTCCATCTCCTCCCTGAAGCCGGGCTACATCTACGACCCCGAGCGCCACCAGCTCCCCTCCGACGGCCATCCCGAAGAGCTGGCGCTGGGCGATCCGCACCTCAACTCCCTGGCCTTCCGGATCCACCAGCTCACCGACACCCCCTACCTGCGCGGCGACGAGTACGCCCGGGTCTTCCGTCTGATCGCCCGCGAGGTCAACGAGCACGGCTACTTCCTCACCCGCACCTCGAAGGCGGTGCGCGACCGCTGCCTGGACGAGGACTCCCCCATCGCCCGGGCGAGCGTCAACTTCATCCTCCGCGGCATCACCTTCAGCGGTCACCGCTTCGGCCAGAACGGCCCCGAGGATCCCGCGCGCCTCGGCGACTGCTTCTTCCGCAACGTGCTCAGCCTCTGCGAGAGCGCCGGCCTGTCCCTCGACAGCGGCGAGCGCGACGTGCTCCGCAGCTGGATCCTCGGCCAGCTCGACGAAGGGGAGACGCCCGCCGCGGACGCCTCCGGGCCGGAGGCCGCTGATGAAGAGGACGACGACACCGGCGAGCCGCTGCCGGTAGAGGTAAAAGCGGAGGCCGCCGCCACCCTCCTGGAGGCGGACGAGGCGTGAGCGGCGGGGCGGGCTGGGAGCTGGGCGAGGACGAGGCGCGGGACGCCCTCGCGCTGCCGGCCCAGGGCCGCTACACCCTCTTCCTGCAGCTCGCCTGCGACTGGGAGGAGGCATGGGGGTTGCGCAACCCGGACGGCTGGGTGGTGGCCAGCGGTCCCGAGGGGGACTCGTTCCCCCTCTGGCCCCACCCCCACCTCGCCCAGGCCTGCGCCCGCGGCCCCTGGGAGGACGCGGCGCCCGCCGCCATCCCCCTGGACGAGCTGCTCGACGACCTCCTGCCGCTGCTCGCGGAGGACCACGTGAAGGTCGCCGCCTTCCCCACGCCCGACGGGGAGAGCTGGGTGGTCGCGCCGGACGAGCTCCGCCGCGGCCTGGAGGCGGAGCTGGCGCTCGGGCAGTCGGGGGAAGAGTCCCCTTGAAACGAATCGGTGGTGGATGACATAGAGAGATAGGAGGAAGACGATGGCCGACCCGCTCACCGCCGCCGCCCCGATCAGCCAGGAAGAGAGGACATGGGCCCTGGCCGCTCACCTGAGCGCCCTCGTGGGCTCCGTCATCCCGCTCGGCAACATCGTCGCGCCGCTGGTGATCTGGCTGGTCCAGAAGGACAAGATGCCGTTCGTGGACGACCAGGGCAAGGAGGCGCTCAACTTCCAGATCAGCGTGACGATCTACCTCCTGGCGTGCCTGCCCTTCTGGTTGATCCTCATCGGCATCCCGATGATGATCGCCGTCGGCCTCGGGGCCGTCGTCCTGATGATCGTCGCGGCGGTCAAGTCCAACGAGGGCATCCGCTTCCGTTACCCGTTGACCCTCCGTTTCATCCGCTGAACCGGAAAGGAGCCGGCCATGACCGACACCGTTTCGACCGACGACAAGAGCTGGGCCACGCTCTGTCACATCTCCTCTCTCGCGGGCTGGGCCGTGCCCTTCGGCCACATCCTCGCCCCTCTCGTGCTCTGGCTGATCAAGCGCGACGGCCGGCCGCTGGTGGACGATCAGGGCAAGGAGGCCGTGAACTTCCAGATCAGCTTCACGCTCTACATGGCGCTGGTCCTGGCGCCGGCCGCCCTCCTCGTCTTCCTCCAGGGGCCGCCGAGGCACTTCAGTTTCATGCCCTTCGCGATCCTCGCGGCCGTGTTCCTGTTCGCCGGCCTGGCCCTGGTGGTGATCGGCGCGGTGCGCGCCTACCACGGCGAGCCGTACCGGTATCCGTTCACGCTGCGGCTGATCCGCTGACGCTGTCCGCTGGCGATGGTGAAGAGGCTCTCCGTCCGTTCCCCGGGGCAGGGGCTGCACGAGATCACCCGCGAGGTGGCCGCGGCGGTGGCCGAGGCGGTCCGGGCGAGCGGCGTGCGCGAGGGCCTCTGCACCGTCTTCCTCCAGCACACCTCGGCCAGCCTCACCATCCAGGAGAACGCCGATCCCTCGGCCCGGCGCGACCTGGAGAGCTGGCTGAACCGCCTAGTGCCGGAGCGCGACCCGCTCTACACCCACACCGCCGAGGGGCCGGACGACATGCCCTCGCACATCAAGGCGGCGCTCACCGCCGCCTCCCTCTCCATCCCCATCCTGGACGGCGAGCTCGGCCTCGGAACCTGGCAGGGCATCTACCTCTGGGAGCACCGCCGCCACCCCGGCGCCCGCCACGTGCTGGTGCACGTCGGGGAGTAGGCCCGGGGCTCGCGGCCTCGTCCGGATCGCGCGGGCTCCATCCTTTTTGAATCGGGCGCGATCCGAAGGCTTCGGGAAGCTTCCGCGGCGTCCGGAATCCAGCCGATTGAATTGGGCTCCCTCCAAGGGATCTGGATGCGATCCGAGGCGCTCGGGAAGATTCCGCGGCGTCCGGGCTCCATCCTTTTGAAGCGGACACGATCCATGGCGCCCGGGAAGCATCCGGAGCGTCCGGGCTCCATCCACGCCGTTGGGATGAGATCCACGGCGTGCGGATGGCATCCGGAGGCCCCGGCCCGCCTCCGCGGCGACGGGCTCCCGAGAAGGATGCCTGCGCCGCTTCGCGGCTGATGGCGGCGCGTCGTTGCAAGCCTCCAACGCGCTGTCGGAGTTTCCGGCGATCCATTGGAAGCTTCCGACGCGCTGTCGGAGTCTCCGGCGGGCCGTCGAAGCTGCCGGCGGGCTGCCGGAAGCTTCGGAGCTCTGCCGGAGCTTCCGGCAGGACGTCGCAAACTCTGACGGGCCAATGGAAGCTTCCAGCGAGCTGTCGGAGTTTCCGGCGGGTTGTCGAGCTCTCCGGCACGCTGTCGAAGCCTCCGGCGGGCTGTCGAAGCTTCCGGCGCGCCGTTGGAAGCTTCGGCGGCGTGCCGGAGCCTTCGGCGTGCCGTTGGAAGCTTGCGACTCGCTGCCGGAGCTTCCGGCCGGCCGCCGGAAGCTCCGGCCAGAAGAAAGCGCCTTCCCCGCGACGGCGGAGAAGGCGCTGTTTCCTGCGAGCGATCGGCGGGCCGCGCGAGGCGGCGGCCGTCGTGGCGGCGGCGTCAGACCTCGAGAAAGGTGACGCCCGTCTCGCTCGACGGGTCCGCGTCCTCGACGACCCGCACCACCGACCAGCGACGCCGGGGGCGGCGAAAAACCCCCCTCCTTGACCTCCCCCGCTCCCTCCCGCCCACCCTCCCAGGGGGGGAGGCACCACCGCCCGGGAGGGGGCAAGCCCTGGGCCAGCCCCTCCCCTACATCTATATAGATAGGAGGGGCTACGGGTAGTAGCCGCTGATCGTCCGGGCGTCGAGGCCGGACTTTGCCACCTGGACGTCGACGGCGCGGAAGGTGTCCTCGGTGCTGGTGTTCGACGACTGGTAGGTGATGCGGTACTGGGCGCGCAGGTCGCGCTCGATCTCCTGGTAGACGGCGTCGAGCTCGCCGGTGCCGGTGAGGAAGAAGCTCCGCCCGCCGGTCTCGGAAGCCAGGCGCTCGAGCTTCCGCGCGTGCTCGCCGCGCTTGCCCTCCGGCAGGTCGAGGCCGATGGCGTAGAGGGTGATGCCGGAGCGGCGGGCGTACTCCAGGATCTGCTCGTAGCCGAAGCGGCTGGAGCGGTCCTCGCCGTCCGACAGCAGCAGGATCGCCCGCTGCCCCTTGACGCCGGTCAGGTAGTGGAGGGCGAAGGCGATGCTGTCGTAGAGCGACGTGTAGTCCTCGGCCACCAGGCCGGTGAACCCCTCCTCCAGCGCCGCCATGTCGTTGGTGAAGCCCACCGCCACCTGCGGCGCCTCGTTGAAGGTGATCACCGCGGCCTGGTCGATGGGCCGCAGCGTGCGCCGCAGGAACCCGAGGGCCGCCTTG
>DASPJI010000886.1:0-2797 GCA_035628695.1 Thermoanaerobaculia bacterium
ATCCAGCAGGTCTGCTGGCACACAGTGCGGTTCAGAGGTTCGGCGGCCAAGCCCGGTTCGTGGTGGAGAACTATGGCGACTCGGAGCTGGCGAAGCGCTTCGGCGTGACCCGCTACCCTGCCATCTTCGTGGATGACATCCTGGTGGCGACGCCCAAGGACTTCGGTTTCTATGGCAAGGGGGAGGGCGCGGGCGACGGCCGCTACACCCCGTTCGGCAACCCGGCGAGCCACGAGCGCTTCCAGGGCGACCTGGCGCGGATGATCGAGCTGGTCCTCGCCGGCCGCAAGGAGGACGCGCGCGCCGAGGCGGCGCCGCGGAGCGCGTCCGCCGGCGAGATCGCCGCGCTCCCCGCGGTCAGCTTCACCACCCTCGACGGCAAGGCGCTGACCCGGGACGACCTATCCGGCAAGGTCGTGCTGGTGGAGCTCTGGGCCACCTGGTGCCCGCCCTGCCGCGGCACGCTGGGCTGGCTCGGCGAGCTCAAGAAGCGCCACGGGGACCGCCTGACGGTCGTCGCCATGGCCGTGGAGTCCGACGAGGCCGACGTCCGCAAGCTGGCCGGGGAGCTGAACCTGCCCCTGGTCTGGACCATGGGGACGCCGGAGGTGGTGCGGGCGTTCGGCGACGTCAGCGCGGTGCCGACGCTGCTCGTCTTCGACCGCGACGGGCGGACCGCCGCCACCTTCTATGGCGCGCCTCCCAGCCTGCACTCCGAGGCCGAGGCGAAGCTCGCCTCGCTCCTCGAGTAGGCTCCTGGAGTAGGATCGGGGGCGCGCCGGCGCCCCCGATCATGAGCCCAGAGCCCCCCATCGACCCAGGCGAGGATTCCGGCAACGAGCCGGAAGCCTCCGGTCCGGAGGAAGCCGCCCCGGAGGAGACCGCCTCGCCTCCCCGCAAGAAACGGCGGCGGCCGCGGCGCGGCCAGGAGCTGCCGGTCCGCTACCTGCTCGACAGCCGGCTGTTCCGGACCCTCTGCCTCCCCGGTAGGGAAGGGGCGCTGGAGGGATTCCGCGCCTCGCTCCAGCGTCACGGCCTGGCGCCGGAGTGCGGCCTGCCGCCCCTGGAGCTCACGCCCATGGCGTTCCTGGAGGTGATCGACATCGAGCTCCCCGAGCTCGATCCATTCCCCCTGCCCGCGTCGGTGCTCAAGAGCGGCGAGTCGGTGATGGCGACCAGCGTCATCGTGCGCCTCGCCATGGACCGCTTCCGCGAGTCCCCCGGGATCTCGGTGGAGCGGCTCACCCAGCGGGTGGAGGAGCTGCGGCCGGCGGCGGCGCCCGCGGCCCACGACCTGTTCGACCTCTGCCTGGCCGGCTTCGTGTCGCGCGAGGAGTTCCAGGAGGACGTCTATCGCCACATGGCCTTCGACTACCTGTACCGCTTCCAGTTCCCGGAGGTGCTGCGCGAGGAGGTCTTCGAGTTCCTCTGCGCCAGCCTGTTCGCCGCCGGGATGAACGTGGCGGGCCTGTCGAAGATGCGGATCATCAAGCAGATCTGGGACCGCGCCTACGAGCGCCTGCTCAAGGGGAACGTCGGCGCCCGCGGGGAGATCCAGGCCCTCGATCGCGAGATGAAGCTGCGGACCCGCAAGGACTACCTCGAATGGGAGGCGGTCCACTACGCCGTGCTGGGCCATCCCGACGACGACGACTGGGGCCACCCGGTGACGGCGTTCACCCCCGACCCCGAGGAGCGGTGCCGGACGCGGGCGATCGCCTACAAGACGGCCCTCCGCGCCTTTCTCGACCAGATCGAGCGCAGCGACCTCGCCAACATCCGTCCCCACCTCGACGCCTGGCGGCCGGGGGTGCTCGTGCCGTGCCGCGAGGACGGGACCTTCGAGACGCCGATCGCGACGGGGGAGCTGCCGCTCTATCTCGCGGCGAGGAAGGGGGGCTAGCCGGTGCTGGACGACGGGATGCGCCGGACCTCGGCCCAGGCCCGCGGCGCGCTCAGGGCGCCGGCCAGCTCCTCCCAGAGAAGGGGGAGCGGCAGCTCGTGGAGGCCCAGCGCCCCCCGCGCCACCCGGCTGGCGAGCCAGGGAGCCCAGCGCAGCAGCGCGTAGGCGGCGACGGCGCCGCGCGTCCGGGCGTCCCCCTCGCGCCAGCGCTTCATCAGATAGACGCCGAAGGAGCGGCCGTTGTCGCGGAGCTGCCGGCGGAGCTGCGGCATCTCCCGGCGGTGATGGTGCCGCACCAGGGCCGCCGGCTCGTAGCGCAGGACGCAGCCCGCCCGCAGCAGGCGATGGAAGATGTCGAGGTCGCCGGCGCCGTGGGCCGGCGTGCCCAGGTCCAGCGCCGGGTCGAAGCCGCTGACCACCGCAAGCGCGGCGCGCCGGAACGCCATGTTCGCCCCCACGCCCACGGACTGGACGGCGATCCGCTGGAAGGCGCCGAGGCGGTCCCAGCGCAGCTCCCGCGCCGTGGCCCCCTTGTCCATGCCGCCGCCATAGCTCTCGAACAGGCGCTGCGCCGGGGTCTCGACCGCGGCCGGCAGGACGCGGCCGGTGACGCCGGCGACCCGTGGGTCGGCGAAGGCGGCGGCCAGGCCGGCGAGCCAGCCGGGGTCCGGCTCGCAGTCGTCGTCGGTGTAGGCCACGATGTCGTGCCGGGCCTCGGCGGCGCCGCGGTTGCGCGCCCGGTCCAGCCCCGGCCGCTCCTCCAGCACGTAGCGGCGCCCGCTCGCGGCCACGATCCCCTTCGCCGCCGAGGCCGTGCCGCCGCGCGGCGCGTTGTCCACCACCAGCACCTCGAACGGCGCGTAGTCGAGCCGGGCCAGGGCGGCCAGGCAGCGG